>NZ_VOQX01000053.1:0-35610 GCF_016643525.1 Pantoea sp. Morm
GCTCAACCCGAGTTTTTCAAACAGGTACTCTGACATTTCAGCTTTTGTAAGCGCCATAGGTTCAATCCCTCAAGGTTGCCTGGAATCGCTCTTTTAATGCTGCAACGCATTTGGCAACGGTCGCAGCAATCTCCTCTTCTTCGAGTGTCCGGCTGGTATCCTGCAAAATCAGGCTAATCGCGAGGCTCTTTTCACCCTCGTTTACGCCCTTACCACGGTACACGTCAAACAAGTTTACGCCAACTACCTGATTTACGCCAACTTTCTTACACTCCGCGATGATATCTGCTGCGGGCACATTTTCAGCCACTACCACAGCGATGTCACGGCGGTTTGCCGGGAAGCGTGAGATCTCGCGCGCGTCAGGCAGGACGCGGTCTGCGACCTTATTCCAAAGCAGTTCAAACACTAAGGTGCGGCCGTTAAGATCCAGCTTACGTTCCAGCTCCGGATGAACCACCCCGATAAATCCGATTCGTTCGCCGGCTAAATAAATGCCTGCACTCTGTCCCGGATGCAGCGCCGGATTGGCTTCTGCACGGAACGCAATCGCGTCGAGTTTACCGGTCAAATCCAGCAGCGACTCTAAATCGCCTTTCAAATCATAGAAGTCAACCGTCTGGCGCGCCAGATCCCAGTGCTCTTCGTAGCGGTTACCGCTCAGCACGCCCGCCAGCATAAGATCCTGACGGATGCCGAGATCGGCCTGCGTATCAGGCACAAAGCGTAAACCGCTCTCAAACAGGCGCACGCGGCTCTGCTGACGGTTCTGGTTATACACCACGGCGCCGAGCAGACCGGTCCACAGCGACAGGCGCATCGCCGACATATCGCTGGAAATCGGGCTGGGCAGAATCAGCGCTTCTTCGCCCGGATGCAGCAGCTGCTGCACTTTCGGATCGACAAAGCTGTAGGTAATCGCTTCCTGATAGCCTTTATCCACCAGCAGGTTTTTGGCACGCTTCAGCGACAGATCGGCTTCACGGTGCTGGGTCATCAGCAGGCTGGCTTTCACCGGCACATCCGGAATGTTGTTGTAGCCGTATACGCGCGCCACTTCTTCGACCAGGTCTTCTTCGATGGCCATATCGAAGCGCCAGCTCGGGGCGACGGCCTGCCATTCGCCGTTGCCGACGGTGACGTCACAGCCGAGACGGGTCAGGATATCGGTCACCTGCTCATCCGCAATGACGTGGCCAATCAGGCGGTCCAGCTTCTCACGGCGCAGCGTAATGGTAGCGCGCGCCGGCAGTTTGCTGGCATCGGTCTGATCGATAACCGGTCCGGCTTCGCCGCCGCAAATCGCCAGCAGCAGCTGAGTGGCGCGCTCCAGCGCCTTATGCTGCAGCGCTGGATCGACACCGCGCTCGTAGCGGTGGGAAGCATCGGTATGCAGACCATGACGACGCGCACGACCGGTGATCGCCAGCGGATCGAAGAACGCGCACTCAAACAGCACGTTCTGCGTCGCTTCGTTGACGCCGGAGTGCTCACCGCCGAAGATGCCACCCATCGCCAGCGCTTTGTGGTGATCAGCAATCACCAGCGTATCGCTGTGGAGGGTCGCTTCGCTGCCGTCGAGCAGCGTCAGGGTTTCCCCCTCTTTCGCCATGCGCACCACGATACCGCCGTCAATGCGGTCGAGATCGAAGGCGTGCATCGGCTGACCGAGCTCCAGCAGCACGTAGTTAGTGATATCCACCACCGGATCGATCGAACGGATACCGCAGCGGCGCAGTTTTTCGCGCATCCACAGCGGCGTTTCAGCTTTCACGTTTACGCCTTTTACCACGCGGCCCAGGTAGCGCGGACAGGCATCGGTGGCGTCAACGCGAATCGGGAAGGTGTCGCTAATGGTGGCTTTAACCGGCTCGATGACCGGCGCCTGCAGCGGCAGGCCATTAATCACCGCCACGTCACGCGCGATACCGATGATGCCCAGACAGTCGGCACGGTTTGGCGTCACGCTGATTTCGATGGTGTTGTCATCCAGCTGCAGGTACTGGCGAATATCGGTGCCCACCGGCGCATCGGCTGGCAGCTCGATAATACCGTTGTGATCGTCAGAAATCCCCAGCTCGGAGAACGAGCACAGCATGCCTTCTGACGGCTCACCGCGCAGTTTTGCCGCTTTGATTTTGAAATCGCCTGGCAGCACGGCACCAACAGTCGCCACCGCCACTTTCAGGCCCTGACGGCAGTTTGGCGCGCCGCAGACGATATCCAGCAGGCGATCGCCACCGACGTTGATTTTGGTGACGCGCAATTTGTCGGCGTTCGGGTGCTGGCCGCACTCCACCACTTCACCCACCACGACGCCATGAAACGCCCCTGCCACCGGGTCGACGCCGTCGACTTCCAGACCGGCCATGGTGATTTGCTCAGACAGCGCGGCGCTGTCCAGGGCTGGATTTACCCATTCGCGTAACCAGAGTTCACTGAATTTCATTGGATAACCTGCCCTTATTTAAATTGTTTGAGGAAACGTAAATCGTTTTCGAAGAAGGCGCGCAGATCGGTCACACCGTAGCGCAGCATGGTCAGACGCTCCATGCCCATCCCGAAGGCGAAGCCGGAGTAGATTTCCGGATCGATGCCCACGTTGCGCAGTACGTTTGGATGCACCATGCCGCAGCCCAGCACTTCCAGCCATTTACCGTTTTTACCCATCACGTCCACTTCCGCTGACGGTTCGGTGAACGGGAAATAGGACGGGCGGAAGCGAATCTGCAGGTTCTCTTCGAAGAAGTTGTTCAGGAAGTCATGCAGCGTGCCTTTCAGATTGGTGAAGCTGATGTCTTTATCGACAATCAGACCTTCCATCTGATGGAACATCGGGGTGTGCGTCTGATCGTAATCGTTACGGTAAACGCGGCCCGGCGCGATGATACGAATCGGCGGCTGCTGATTTTTCATGGTGCGGATCTGCACGCCGGAGGTCTGGGTGCGCAGCAGGCGCGTGGCATCGAACCAGAAGGTGTCGTGATCGGCGCGCGCCGGGTGATGGCCCGGAATATTCAGCGCATCAAAGTTGTGATAATCGTCTTCAATTTCCGGACCGGTCGCCACCGCGAAACCCAACTCGCCGAAAAAGGTTTCGATACGATCGATGGTGCGGGTCACCGGATGCAGACCGCCGTTCTCGATACGGCGTCCCGGCAGCGATACGTCAATAGTCTCTGCCGCCAGGCGGGCATTCAGTGCCGCGCTTTCCAGCGTATCTTTACGCGCGTTGAGACGGTCCTGTACCTGCTGTTTGGCATCGTTGATGACCGCACCGGCCGCCGGGCGCTCTTCCGCCGGCAGTTCACGCAGGGTGGTCATTTGCAGCGTCAGGTGCCCTTTTTTACCCAGAAATTCGACGCGCACGGCGTCCAGGGCGGCGATATCCGACGCCTCGTCGATGGCGGCCGTGGCACGGGCCACCAGGTCTGCGAGTTGGGACATGATTTCCTCTTCTTCCAGCCGGGCTGGTCAGTTCTCGTTGGGATCGTGCGATCCGATTAAGTGTCGCCGGAAACAAAAAAGCCTCCACGAGGGAGGCTTTCAGCGCGATTTTTCGTTTCTTTTCTTATGCGCAAAAGCCCCTGACGATCAGGCGCTAAAGTAAAAAAAGAAACGGAAAATAGCAGCGTGCATGCTTGCGTTACCTTGTCTTGATAGAAACCGCACTATTGAAATGCCCTGCGGCTAAAATGTCAATCATTTGCGTGGGTTGCAGGCAATAAAAAAGGGAGCAAGCTCCCTTTTTTACCTGACTTACGCCAGAGCTGATTTTGCTTTTTCAACCAGTGCAGTGAATGCCACTTTGTCGAATACAGCGATGTCAGCGAGGATTTTACGGTCGATTTCAATGGACGCTTTTTTCAGGCCATTGATGAAACGGCTGTAAGAGATACCGTTCTGACGCGCCGCAGCGTTGATACGTGCGATCCACAGCTGACGGAACTGACGCTTACGCTGACGACGGTCGCGGTAAGCATACTGACCAGCTTTGATAACAGCCTGGAAGGCAACGCGGTAAACACGTGAACGTGCACCATAGTAGCCTTTAGCTTGTTTTAAGATTTTCTTGTGACGTGCGCGAGCAATTACACCACGTTTTACGCGAGCCATGTGAGCTCTCCTATATCATATTCTGTGATTTCCCCATCATCTCTCGTGCCGCAGTGGCGTTGGCTGCCTTCATTCATCCCAGTCACTTACTGATGTAAGCTCCAGGATTCATTCCGTTGCCGCCTGACTGCAACCCGAAATCTATCGGGGAATTAAAAAAGGGTTAACTTATGCGTACGGCAGGCAGGCAACAACCAGACCCAGATCGCCTTTAGACACCATGCCTTTTGGACGCAGGTGACGTTTACGCTTAGTAGACTTTTTAGTCAGAATATGACGCAGGTTTGCGTGCTTACGCTTGAAGCCGCCAGAAGCGGTCTTCTTGAAGCGCTTTGCGGCGCCACGTACAGTTTTAATCTTTGGCATTTTTACAAATATCCACTTCGCATTGTTAATAAAATGAACCAGACAGGCGAATAAAAATCCGCGCAGCGCGAACGCTACGCGGCATTATTACTTGAAAGCCTACTGTTTCTTCTTAGGTGCGAGCACCATAATCATCTGGCGGCCTTCGATCTTCGTCGGGAAGGATTCGACCACTGCCAGTTCATTCAGATCTTCTTTCACGCGGTTAAGCACTTCCATACCGATCTGTTGGTGCGCCATCTCACGACCACGGAAACGCAGCGTGATTTTGGCTTTATCGCCCTCTTCCAGAAAACGAATCAGGCTGCGGAGTTTTACCTGATAGTCGCCTTCATCGGTACCAGGACGGAATTTGATTTCCTTAACCTGGATAACTTTTTGCTTCTTCTTCTGTTCCTTAGAAGATTTGCTCTTTTCATAAAGGAACTTGCCGTAATCCATAATGCGGCAAACCGGCGGTTCGGCGTTCGGGCTAATTTCAACTAAATCTACGCCAGCTTCTTCTGCTTTCTCAATCGCTTCGCGCAGTGAGACAATGCCAAGTTGCTCGCCGTCTACGCCAGTTAAGCGCACTTCGGTGGCACGGATTTCGCCGTTGATACGGTTCGGACGCGTCGGTTGTACTCGTTTTCCGCCTTTAATAACCTTATTCCTCTAATTGGTGAAGATGTCGGCTGCGAATCTCTTGTTGCAGCTTCTCAACAAACACATCTACGTCCATGCTCCCGAGGTCTTTACCACGGCGGGTGCGCACGGCAACCTTGCCTGCTTCCACCTCTTTCTCACCGCAGACCAGCATGTAAGGGACGCGACGTAATGTGTGCTCGCGGATTTTAAAGCCTATCTTCTCGTTTCTCAAGTCTGCTTTGACACGAATGCCAGCATTCTGCAATTTCTTCGTCAATTCACTGACATATTCTGCCTGGCCGTCGGTGATATTCATCACCACTGCCTGTACCGGCGCCAGCCAGCTCGGGAAGAAACCGGCGAACTCTTCGGTCAGAATCCCGATGAAGCGCTCCATCGAACCCAGAATCGCACGGTGAATCATCACTGGCGTCTGACGATCGTTGGTTTCGCCCACGTAGGTGGCGTCCAGACGTTTCGGCAGGGAGAAGTCTAGCTGAACGGTGCCGCACTGCCAGGCGCGGTCGAGACAATCGTGCAGCGTAAACTCAATTTTCGGGCCGTAGAAGGCGCCTTCACCCGGCTGATATTCGAACGGAATGTTGTTCTCTTTCAGCGCTTCGGCGAGGTCCACTTCGGCACGATCCCACATCTCATCGCTGCCAATGCGCTTCTCAGGGCGCGTCGACAGTTTCACCACGATTTTTTCAAAACCGAAGGTGCTGTACATGTCATAGACCATGCGGATGCAGCTGTTCACTTCATCACGCACCTGATCTTCAGTACAGAAGATGTGGGCGTCATCCTGGGTAAAGCCGCGCACGCGCATCAGACCGTGCAACGCACCTGACGGTTCGTTACGGTGACAGCTACCGAACTCCGCCATACGCAGCGGCAGGTCGCGGTACGATTTCAGACCCTGGTTAAAGATCTGCACGTGACCCGGACAGTTCATCGGTTTGATGCAGTATTCACGGTTCTCTGAAGAGGTGGTGAACATCGCTTCTTTGTAGTTGTCCCAGTGCCCGGTTTTTTCCCACAGCACGCGGTCCATCATGAACGGACCTTTCACTTCCTGGTAGTCGTACTCTTTCAGCTTGGTGCGCACAAACACTTCCAGCTCGCGGAAGATGGTCCAGCCGTCATTGTGCCAGAATACCATACCCGGTGCTTCTTCCTGCATATGGTAGAGATCGAGCTGCTTACCGATTTTACGGTGATCGCGCTTCGCGGCCTCTTCCAGGCGCTGCAGATACGCCGCCAGCTGTTTCTTGTCTGCCCAGGCCGTACCGTAAATACGCTGCAGCATTTTGTTGTCGCTGTTGCCGCGCCAGTAGGCTCCGGAGATTTTCTGCAGTTTAAAATGATGGCAGAAACGCATATTCGGCACGTGCGGACCGCGGCACATGTCAATGTATTCTTCATGGTGATACAGGCCAGGACGATCGTCATGGCTGATGTTTTCGTCGAGAATAGTGGTTTTGTAGCTTTCGCCCCGCGCGGCAAACACGTCACGCGCTTCCTGCCAGCTCACCTTCTTCTTCACAACGTCGTAATTGGTCTCAGCCAGCTGGTGCATGCGCTTTTCCAGCAGCTCAAGATCTTCCTGGGTCAGCGTATGGTCGAGATCGACATCATAATAGAAGCCGTTATCGATAACCGGACCGATGGCCATTTTGGTATTCGGCCACAGCTGTTTGATCGCATGCCCTAACAGGTGCGCACAGGAGTGACGAATAATTTCCAGACCGGCTTCATCTTTCGCGGTGATGATAGCGACCTGCGCATCGCTGGTGATCGGATCAACCGCATCCACCAGTTCGCCATTGACGCGACCGGCAATGCAGGCTTTCGCCAGACCCGGACCGATATCCAGCGCAATGTCCATCACGCTGACCGGACGGTCAAATACGCGCTGGCTGCCATCAGGAAGAGTAATTACTGGCATTTCATATCCTTAATTGCAGTGGTAAGCCACACGAAAGCCTACATGCAACACTGAGTTTTGTTTAGTTAACCTGGCGCGATGTCAGACCCACACTGTCGGAATGACGCCAGGCGCGTAAAGCGGCAACGATGATAACAGCTTTCCGCAGTGAGCAAAACCCGCGAAGAAATGCGCTAAGCCAAAGAGAGATCAAAAAAAACCGCCGCGCGGCACAGGCCGGGCGACGGTGTAACAATGCGCTCTGGTTTACATCGCGTAAGAGAGCTGGACCGTGGTTTTGGTGTCGGTACGGTCTGGCGCAGATTCTGGCGGATTGTTATTCCAGGTGACGTTGTAGCCCAGTTTCAGCGCGAAGTGGTCGTTGATCGCCACCTGCAGTGCGGTTTCGGAGTTCAGCGTGGTGTCTTCACCAAAGCTGCTCAGCACTGACACACCCTGGATGAATTTGGTGGTGTCAGTCAGCTGCCACTGATAGCTCAGCGCGCCGTAGCCCAGTGCTTTGGTTTCGTGGCCGCCATCGTGGAAGTCATCGTAACGTACACCCGGACCAAATTCAGCACGCAGCGAGTGCACCGGACCGTTGAGGATCTGACGACCGTAACCGGCGGTCAGGACATCGCGTGAATCATAACCGTTCAGGCGGTCGCTCAGCCAGCTCGCCTGACCGAACAGGTAGTCAGCGCTGTTGAGGTTATAACGGCTACGGCCACCGATGTTATAGGTTTCCGACGAGCGCTCATCGTTGGATGAGGTATTCGCGGCGTTACCCCACAGGCTGTACGCCGTTGAGGTCTGATACCAGGTCATGCTGGTTGACGCGGTCAGCGATGAGCTGGTGGTGTTACCGGTCTGTGCCAGGTAACCGGCTGACGCGGTGCCTTCAAACGGTTTTTTTGCCGTAGAAGGGTCATCCATTGAGGTGAAGACAGCGTTATCTGCAAAGGCCTGGTGACAAAATGCTCCGGCGGAGAGCAACAAAACAGCGGACAGCTTATTGAAGGCTTTCATTAAAAGGTAACCCGTACGACAGTTGAAAAAGAGATGAGTCTGGAGAATTTTCCCGGGCAATCAATGCAATTTACGGTAAGTTTTGTAAAAAAGTATGAAAGCACCAGAATCGCCAGGTTTTGCGCTGGCACCGCTTGTGGATTGGGAATCTTCCCATTTCCGGCGCGCATTATAGGCGGCAAATAACCAAATAACAGCTTAAATGCTACAAGAATTTTCTGCCGACCCTGACAGGACTTTACGCTGTGCGCCGCCGGGCGATTGTGCAGAATTCGCTCTATCGCAGGCGCTGGTCTACGCTGAAATCTGTTCGATAACAATGAGGTGAAAAGATGAGCGATCATGATCTCAAGCGTTACGTTGTCACCTTCCGTTATCAGGAAAGGGGTCTTGGCGATCTGCAGGCGCTGAATAGCGCGATGGTTAACGGCGGTTACAGCACCACGTTACACGATGCGGACGGCCATCCGCACGAGCTGGGCACCAACAGCTTTGGCATTGTCAGTGCGCTGGAGGAGCAGGCGCTGGCGGAACACGCCGCCGGGCTGGCGGCAGTGGCGCTCGATCAGCAGCCGGACGCTGACGTCACCACGCTGGAGGCGTTTCTCAAAACGCAAGCCTGACGCAATCCGCAAATTGCGCATTGCCGCTGGAGTTGTGCAAGTTTTGCGCGTTACAATCGACCTTACGCAGCGAATAAAGAGGATTACCCGATGTGGTCAGCCATTAGTCGTCTGTTAAGCGAGTACGCCGGCGATGCCGAAATCACGGAACGTCATGAGTTGCCCGGTGGCGATATTCATCCGGCGTGGCGCCTGCGCTACGGTGAGCTGGAGGTGTTCGTCAAATGCAATACGCGCGACATGCTGACGCTGTTCAGCTGGGAAGCCGACCAGCTTGATCTGCTGGCGCGTACCCACACGGTGCGCGTGCCGAAGGTCTACGGCGTCGGTAACGATCGTGACACCAGCTTTCTGCTGCTGGAATACATTCCCCCGCAGCCACTCGACGCCCAAAGCGCATTCCAGCTCGGCCAGCAGCTGGCCCATCTGCACCAGTGGAGCGAGCAACCGCAGTTTGGTCTCGACTTCGACAACAACATTACCACCACGCCGCAACCCAACAGCTGGTTACGCAAATGGTCGGTATTTTTCGCCGAACAGCGCATCGGCTGGCAGTTGCAGCTGGCGGCGGAGAAAGGCGTGCACTACGGTGACATGGAGCTGATCGTGGATTGCGTGCAGCGCAGCCTCGCTAATCACCATCCGCAACCGTCGTTATTGCATGGTGATTTGTGGCCAGCCAACTGCGCCGGCAGCGCCAGCGGCCCGTGGCTGTTCGATCCCGCCTGCTACTGGGGCGATCGCGAATGCGACCTGGCGATGCTCAGCTATTACGCCGATCTGCCGCGCCAGATTTACGAAGGGTATCATGCGGTGTGGCCGCTGCCGGAAGGCTTCTCGCAGCGTCAGCCGGTGTATCAGCTCTACTATCTGCTCAACCGCGCCAACGTCTTTGGCGGCAACTGGGCCGGCGAAGCGCAGTTCGCTATCGGCCAGTTGCTGGAGGAGGATGCGCTGGGCCAGCGCCAGGTCAGACCGGCCTGACGTCTTACAGCATGCCGAGCAGTTTCAACACGAAGTAACCGGCCACGGCGATGATCACCGGCAGAATATACAGCGGAAAAATCTGCAGCAAAATGGTGTGGCGCGGCACATGGATTTTCTCTTCCAGCTGCGCCCGCGTGCGCCCTTCGCTGCCCTTCGCCTGTTCCAGGATCATCTGGTCTTCAATGCCTTCTTTGATATGGCGCGCCTGACGCCACATGCGTGCGCCCGAGGCCTGCAAAGCGATGCCCACGAATATCAGGATATAGATCAGCCAGAAGCCAATATTGGCCCCACCGTTGAACTCCGGTACCGGCGAATTGTTCCAGAACACATTGAGAAACGGCGTGTTGAACTTAATCATATCCACCATCACATGCACGAAGTCGAGCATCACGGCGTCAATGCCGGGCTGCTTTTCGCTGTGTTTAAACATGAAGCCTAAGATGGAGATAAGGGTGGATAACAGCGCCGGAATAAAAATCACCCAGCCAGCCACTCGCTTGAGGATGGCGATGCGGCCAGCCTGTTGATACGTCATGGTGTCTTCCCTTCACAAACAGTAGTTTTGCCCTAAGTCTACCTGCACTACAGCAAATTTTCCTGAAAAATGCGTAACCTGCCGTAAGTCGGTTTTCGCCGCCGCCCATGTTAAGGTAGGGCAAACTGTCAATGGAGCTGTTGTATGACCTATCGTCGCCCTGTGCTGGCCGCTATTTTTGATATGGATGGCTTACTGATTGATTCTGAACCGCTATGGGATCGCGCCGAGCTGGAGGTGTTTGCCAGCCTGAATGTGGATATTAGCCGCCGCCACGAGCTGCCGGATACGCTCGGCCTGCGCATCGATCAAACCGTGCGCATGTGGTACGAAGCGCTGCCGTGGAACGGGCCGGATCAGGCCGAAGTCACTCAGCGCATTATTGCCCGCGCGCTGGCGCTGGTCGAAGAGACGCGGCCGCTGTTGCCTGGCGTAGAGCAGGCGCTGCAGCTGTGTCAGCAACAGGGACTGGCGATTGCGCTGGCCTCGGCGTCTCCGCTGGCGATGCTGGAACGCGTGCTGGAGATGTTCAATCTGCGTCACTACTTTAGCGCCCTCGCCTCGGCTGAAGCGCTGCCTTACAGCAAACCGCATCCACAGGTGTATCTGGATGCTGCGGCAAAGCTCGGGGTTGATCCGCTCAACTGCGTGGCGCTGGAAGACTCGTTCAACGGCATGATCGCCAGCAAAGCCGCGCGCATGCGTTCCATTGTGGTGCCTGCCGCCGAACATCGCCACGATGCGCGCTGGGCACTGGCCAATGTGCAACTGGAAAACCTGACGCAGCTGCAGGCGGAACATCTGTTTAACTGATCGGTGTGCATCGCGCGTTACGCCTGGCGGATGTTTCGCCCGGTTGCAGGTGCAAAAGTAAGCCAGACCGTTAATTTCCCGCGCTTTTTTCAGGCGCGGGTCAGCAAAAAATTCACTCTTCGTTACAGCGTCACCGTTCTCATTTACTGGATAAATCCCTATACTGGATGCATCGACAGTTTTTGCAGCCAGGTTCCATCATGACGGCCGAAGGCCATATCATTTTTGCCATCGCCAGTGCGATATTTGCCAAACGCGCCGAACTGACGCCGGTGATGGCCAGTGCCGACTGGTGGCATCTGGTGCCGGCTGCGCTGCTGACTTGCCTGCTGCCGGATATCGATCACCCTAAATCGGTGCTGGGCCAGCGGCTAAAATGGCTGTCGCAGCCGATAGCCCGCGCTTTTGGCCATCGCGGCTTTACCCATAGCCTGCTGGCGGTGGCGGTCAGCCTGTGGCTGTTTCAGATTAACGTGCCGGCTGACTGGTTCCTGCCAGCGGATGTCCTGCAGGGCATGACGCTCGGCTATCTGAGCCACATTGTCGCCGATATGCTGACGCCCGCCGGCGTGCCGCTGCTGTGGCCGTGCCGCTGGCGCTTTCGCCTGCCTATCCTCAACAGCCAGCAAGGCAACCAGCTGGAGCGCGCGCTGTGCCTCGCACTCGTAGGTTATGCGCTGTGGTTTCCGCCCGGTATGCCGTCGTTTGGCGCTAACGGCTGGCCGGAGCAGCTGTTCAACAACCTGCAGAACGGCATTGGCCGGCTGGTGAACGGCAGTACGCGCTGAAGTGTTTTTCCTTCTGCCAGCGATTGCTGAAATAATCGCCTTAAATTCCATTTAGTTATAACCCAGACGATTTAGATATATTGTTCCCGCAGGGCCAACTGGTACCATGCCGCGACAGTTACAGAGGATCCCTCTGCTATTTACGGTTACGCGGCGCGATCGCGTGGCGACCTTCAGGAGTTAACAATGAATATTCCTCTGATCATCAATATCGTGGCATTTGTCGCGCTGCTGATTGCGTTAAACCGCGTCGGCAACCAGAGCTGGAGCCTGTCGAAGCGTGTGCTGACCGGCCTGGTGCTGGGGGTGATCTTTGGCCTGGCACTGCAGGCCATTTATGGCGAAAACAGCCCGGTGGTGAAAGAGTCGATTGGCTGGTTCAACATCGTCGGCAACGGCTATGTTCAGCTGCTGCAGATGATTGTCATGCCACTGGTGTTTGCCTCGATCCTCAGTGCGGTGGCGCGGCTGCATAACGCCTCGTCGCTGGGCAAAATCAGCGTGCTGACCATCGGCGTGCTGCTGTTTACCACCGCCATTTCCGCACTGGTGGGCGTGCTGGTGACCGGCCTGTTCCACCTCAGCGCCGAGGGACTGGTACAGGGCGCGCAGGAAACCGCGCGTCTGAGCGCCATCCAGAGCAACTACGTTGGTAAAGTCGCGGATCTCAGTACGCCGCAGCTGCTGCTCTCCTTTATCCCGAAAAACCCGTTTGCCGATCTGGCCGGTGCCAATCCAACGTCGATCATCAGCGTAGTGATTTTCGCTGCTTTCCTCGGCGTGGCGGCGCTGCAGCTGCTGAAAGATGACAAAGCCAAAGGCGAGCGCGTGCTGGTGGCGATTGATACCCTGCAATCCTGGGTGATGAAGCTGGTCCGTCTGATCATGAAGCTGACACCTTACGGCGTGCTGGCGCTGATGACCAAAGTGGTTGCCGGTTCCAACCTCCAGGACATCATCAAGCTGGGCGGCTTTGTGGTGGCCTCGTATCTCGGCCTCGCGATCATGTTTGGCGTTCACGCGCTGCTGCTGTCAATCAACGGTATCAACCCGCTGCGCTTCTTCCGTAAAGTCTGGCCGGTGATTACCTTTGCCTTCACCAGCCGTTCCAGCGCCGCCAGTATTCCGCTGAACGTGGAGACACAGACGCGTCGTTTGGGCGTTCCGGAATCCATCGCCAGCTTCTCGGCCTCATTTGGCGCGACCATTGGCCAGAACGGCTGTGCCGGCCTCTATCCCACCATGCTGGCGGTGATGGTAGCGCCGACCGTGGGCATCAACCCGTTTGACCCGGTATGGATCGCCACGCTGGTCGGTATTGTCACGCTGAGCTCAGCCGGTGTGGCGGGCGTCGGTGGCGGCGCGACCTTTGCCGCGCTGATCGTCCTGCCGGCGATGGGGCTGCCGGTCACGCTGGTGGCATTGCTGATCTCCATCGAACCGCTGATTGATATGGGCCGTACCGCGCTCAACGTTAACGGCTCGATGACCGCCGGTTCACTGACCAGCCGCTGGCTGGGTATGACCGACAAAAAAGTGCTGGAGAGCGACGAACACGCGGAACTGGCGCACCGCTAATTACCCGTTTTCCCGTAACGGCAGGCCGCAAAGCCTGCCGTTTTTTTTGCCGTTTTCTGCACTTTTTTCCGCAATCGTGGCGCTAACGTCAGGAAAGCGTTAAGCATGGTAAACGGAGGCAAAATCGACGGTTTTTTGCTTGAGTTTGCGCGCTGAAAGGCGAATGCTGCGGGGAGTTACCGCAGGAGAACCCCCATGAGAAACGTTATCGCCTCAATGCTGGCGTTAACCCTGATAGCGCCAACTGTAAGTTTTGCTCATCCGTATGGCTGGGGTCCGGGACCCGGCCCGCACTGGGGTGGTCCGGGACCCCGCTGGGGCCATCCCGGACCGCTGCGTTTTCTGCCGGAGGCCGCGACCGCCGTGCTGATTGGCGGACTGACCTACTACCTGCTGAACGGTAGCTACTACCAGCGGCAGGGCGACACCTACGTGGTGGTCCAGCCACCGGATGGCCCACCGGCCAGCGCCATGCGCGTTCTGGATTACAACGGCAAACGCTATTACGTGCAGGATGGTCACTACTATCAGCGCGAGATCAGCGGCAGCTACATTGAGGTGCCGCGGCCGTATGGGCTGTAAGCGCACAAAGAAAAACGGCCCGTCTGAGACGGGCCGTTTGTTATTCTGCTGCCGTTACTGCGCGGCTTGCGGATCGGTATCGTAATCCTTACAGCTCTGGAAGCCGTAGTTCATGACGCGACCAGTGTCGTTATAGCTCACAAAGTAAGTCTGCTGTTTGCCATCACGCTCACCAATCACGTAGGTCTGGCAGGTACCCCGTGCGTGAACCATGGTGATCTCGGTTGACGCCGGTCCGGCAATCTGGCGCACCTGTTCACGCGTCATGCCTTTTTTCACATCCTTCACCACAGGCTTAGTCACGTAGCTTTCCGCACGATCGTAAGTTGTACAACCAGACAGGGCTGCCAGCGTCATAGCGGCAGCGATACATCCCAGCACTTTATTCATCTTGTTGTTCCTCATACTTTGTCCATGTCCCACTAAGCCTGGAACATAATTCCAGATTTATCAACTCAATGGCGGTGCTTTCGGTCAGTTCTGAAGCGTCAGGATTACGTAAAGATGCTGTGTTGCCGTCACCGGCTCCGTATAATCGCGGCGCAAGATACATCTTAAAGCCAAAAATAACACAGAGGATCAATGACACCTGCACCCCCTAACCGGCTGGTTTATGCCATCACGCTCGGCCTGCTCGCCGCGCTCGGGCCGCTTTGTATCGATCTCTATCTGCCTGCCCTGCCTGAACTGGCGCGCGACCTCGGTACCGAAACCGCCACCGCCCAGCTAAGTCTGACCGCCGGTCTGCTGGGGCTGGGCGCCGGACAGCTGCTGTTTGGTCCGATGAGCGATAAGTTTGGCCGTATTCGTCCGCTGCTGCTGTCGCTGGCGCTGCTGTTCATCGCCTCAATTGGCTGTGCGCTGGCGAAGGATATTCACGCTCTGCTGGTGGCGCGCCTGTTTGAAGGGCTGGCCGGTGCCGGCGGCGCGGTGCTGTCGCGTGCCATTGCCCGCGATATGTATAGCGGCCATGAGCTGACGCGCTTTTTTGCCCTGCTGATGCTGGTGAATGGCCTGGCGCCGATTGGTGCGCCGGTGCTGGGCGGTGCGCTGATGACAGTGCTGAACTGGCGCGGCATCTTTGTAGTGCTGGCCGCGATTGCCGTGCTGCTGATTCTGCTGGCGCGCTGGAAGCTGCGCGAAACCCTGCCGGCCGAACGCCGTAGCCAGGGATCGATCTTCTCCGCCTGGGCGGCGCTCGGCCAGGTCATCACCCACCGGCCGTTTATGGGCTTCTGCCTGACGCAGGGCTTCATGATGTCCGGCATGTTTGCTTATATCGGCGCCTCGCCGTTTGTACTGCAGCAGATTTACGGCCTGTCACCGCAGGCGTTCAGCTTGTGCTTTGCGGCGAACGGTATTGGCCTGGTGATTGCTTCCCAGACCAGCGCCCGGCTCTGTCCGCTGTGGGGCGAATATCGCGTGCTGAAGGGCGGCCTGACGCTGGCGTTTGTCGCCTCCAGCTGCCTGCTACTGGCCGGCGTGAGCGGCGCGCCGCTGCCGCTGGTGCTGGTGGCGCTGTTCTTCACCATCGCCAGTAACGGCGTGATCGCCACCACCGCGTCATCGCTGGCGATGCAGAGCCAGGGCCACCGCGCCGGCAGCGCCTCGGCGGTGATCGGCGTTGCGATGTTCTCGCTCGGCGCGCTCAGCGTACCGATCACCGGCCTTGGCGGCACCTCGGTCATCAGCATGACGGCCACCATCTTTGGCTGCTTTATGCTGGCCATCGTGATGTTCATGCTGCTGGCGCAGAAACCAAAAAGCGCCTGAATTGCCAACAGAAACACCGGACAACAAGCCGTTCGGCTTGTTGTTTTTCTGCGGAGGCGTTAGCTTTAGCACATGATTCGCATTGTGCCGTCAGGCTACCGACTTGAGGAGAGGTTCATGTCACTGCAGCAGGAAATCATTCAGGCCCTGGGTGTTAAACCGGTTATCGACCCGCAGCAGGAGATCCGCGTCAGCGTCGATTTTCTGAAGTCCTATCTGAAAGCCCATCCGTTTATCAAAACCCTGGTGCTCGGCATCAGCGGCGGTCAGGACTCAACGCTGACCGGCAAGCTGGCGCAGACTGCTATCACTGAACTGCGTGAAGAGACCGGCGATCACGACTACAGCTTTATCGCCGTGCGCCTGCCGTATGGCGTGCAGGCTGACGAGCAGGATTGTCAGGATGCGCTGGCATTTATCCAGCCGGATCGCACGCTGGTGGTCAACATCAAAGAAGCGGTACTGGCCAGCGAGCGCGCACTGCAGGAGGCGGGCATTGCCCTGTCGGATTTTGTGCGCGGTAACGAGAAAGCGCGCGAACGCATGAAAGCCCAGTACAGCATTGCCGGCATGACCAAAGGCGTCGTGGTCGGCACC
Organism: Pantoea sp. Morm; assembly: GCF_016643525.1. Lineage (NCBI taxonomy): Bacteria > Pseudomonadati > Pseudomonadota > Gammaproteobacteria > Enterobacterales > Erwiniaceae > Pantoea > Pantoea sp. Morm. The sequence continues at coordinate 16,345 of NZ_VOQX01000053.1, forward strand.
GATCACGCCGCAGAAGCCGTGACCGGCTTCTTTACCAAGTACGGCGACGGCGGCAGCGACATCAACCCGATTTTCCGCCTCAACAAAGGCCAGGGCAAACAGCTGCTGAAAGCGCTCGGCTGCCCGGAACACCTCTATCTCAAACACCCCACCGCCGATCTGGAGGACGATCGTCCCGGTCTGCAGGATGAAGTGGCGCTGGGCGTAACCTATCAGCAGATTGATGATTTCCTCGAAGGCAAAACCATCGACGCCGACGCGGCGAAAATCATTGAAGGCTGGTATACCAAAACCGAGCATAAACGTCGTCCGCCGATCACCGTGTTCGACGACTTCTGGAAGAAGTAATCCCTGCGGCTTCCCGCTCCCCCGGCGGGAAGCCAGCCTCTTCACCTCCCCGCTGGCGAGAAATCGCGCACGCTGATATACTGTATGCACAACCAGTAAGCGGAGCGTTCTTTGGTCAGACGAGCAAACCGCCATCGCCTCGAATTTGATGCGGCGGCTATCTATCAATATCCCGAACATCTGCGTCAGTGGCTGGAAGGCTTGCCTAATCAGCCAGGCGTTTACACTTTCCACGGTGATAACGACAACCTGCCGCTGTACATCGGCAAGAGTATCAACCTGCGCAGCCGGGTGATGGCCCATTTTCGCACGGCGGATGAAGCCAGCATGCTGCGCCAGGCGCGCCGCGTCAGCTGGATCCCCACCGCCGGGGACGTGGGCGCACAGCTGCTCGAAGCGCAGATGATCAAAACACAGCAGCCGCTGTTCAATAAGCGCCTGCGCAAAAACCGCCAGCTGTGCTCGCTGCAGCTGGGCGATGGCGCACCGCAGGTGGTGTACGCACGCGATCTCGATTTCTCCTCCTCGCCTGACCTGTACGGGTTATTCCGCAGCCGCTTTGCCGCGTTAGAGAAGCTGAAAAGCCTCGCCGATGAGCTGCGCCTGTGTCACGGCCTGCTGGGATTAGAGCGCCTGCAGCCGGGGCGCGGCTGTTTCCGCGCGGCGCTTAAACGCTGTGCCGGTGCCTGCTGCGGGGCGGAACCGCTGGCGGCGCATCAGCAGCGCCTGCTGGCAGGGCTGGAGCAGCTGCGCGTGGTATGCTGGCCGTGGCAGGGCCCGGTGGGTATGGTGGAGCGCGGGACGGAGATGACGCAGATTCACGTCATCGATCACTGGTTCTGGCTGGGATCGGTCAGCAGTGAGCAGGAAGCGCGTCAGCTGCAGCGTGCGCGTCACGGCTTCGACCATGACGGCTACAAAATTCTCTGCCGACCGCTGCTGTCCGGCGTTTATCCGCTGATTGAGCTGTAACGCAAAACCGCCGACGCTGCCCAAAGCAGCGTGTGCAATGGACAACGTCGGCGGTCTCAAACCGGTGAGCTAAACGGCTTATTCGCCATCAGCCGGCGGTGGCGGCATTTTACCGTCATGCGGGCCTTTTTCTGTCAGACGTTCCTCAAAGTTGGCGTTGTACTGCTTCTTCTGGTCTGGCGTCAGCACGTTATAGATCTTGTTCTGGGTTTCCAGCATCTTCAGCGCATGCTCTTTCGCATTGGCGCTCATTTTGTCTGCCTGCGCTTCTGCTTTGGCACGGTCAAAGGTGTCGGATGCGATGATGCTGTGGTTAGCACGACGCTCTTCCAGCGATGGGCGCTTCATGTCCTTATGGCTGTCACGCAGGATGTCGCGAATCTGGGTTTTCTGCGCGTCGGTCAGGTTGAGGTCTTTGAACATCATGTCCATGCCGTGGTGGCGCATCGGCTTGTGCATCGGTTTTTCACTGCCCGCTGGCGGCGGCGTCAGGTTGTCAGCCGCAGCATGGACGATATTGGCGGCGCCGAAAGCCATTGCGGTAGCCAGAAACAGGGAGGTCAGTTTACGCATAATATTGTCCTTACTTTTCAGTTTAATGACGACAGCCTGTGTCGCGTCTTCGGAAACAAGCATACGACGCTGAACGTCAACTACTCAGAGGCTGAGTAAAGCCCTGCAAGCATAAAAGACAGATATCGGGCAATCATGGAGAGATTGCGAAGAAATGCGTGAGGAATTGCAAAAGAGTATGACGATCAAGGGGAAAGCGCAGGAATTAAGGAGGAGTGTAATGGCTTTGTCGGTTTTGCGGAAGGGAAAATGTCGTTAATTTGCTCACCCGTGACCTCTCCCGTCACAGGGAGAGGAGGGATTGCCGGGTAAAGCTTTCGATTACAACTCCAGCGCCTGGGTCTGCTCACTCTCCTCCACCAGCATCAGCCCGGCGCGCAGGCCCGGTGCCACGTTGGGATTGGGGAACAGCACATATTCACGCGCCTGCTGCACGTAATAGCGCCGCTCACCCTCTTCCGCCAGCAGCGTGCCCTGCGGGAAAGCCGTGAAGTTGAGAGTTTCCGGGCCCATGTGCAGAACAAACTGCTCGCCGTGCCGGGTGATTTGCTGTGCCACGCGATAATGGCGCGGCGTCTCGCGCACCGGCGGCAGCGCCTCACCGTACAGCAGCGCCGCCAGCGCACGCTGCACACCGCTGAACTGCGTGAGATCGTTCTCGCCAAACGGCAGCGCCTTTCCCAGCTCCAGCGTACAACTGGCTGCCGCGTAGTGTTCACAGCTGAAGTGGGTGAAGGTGCCGCCCGGCGCACGGTGAAACACCAGCGCTTCCAGTTCGGCCGCTGCCAGCCAGTGTAAAAAATCTGCTGGCCACGGCTGGCTGTTGAGCGGCATCACGCCAAAGCGCGTATGCCACGAACCGCGAATCGCGGTGTGCAAATCGAGATGCCAGCGAATTTCGTGATCGAGGCACTCGCACCAGAAGTTTTCCAGCGCCTGCTCCAGCTGGAGCGCGCGCTGCGCCTCCGGCACGTCGGCCACCTGTTGCCAGCGGCCACCGAACAGCCGGTTGATATCATAATGCTGGTAGCGTTTGCCGCTGCGCAGCGCCGCCGGGTTGCCGAGGATCACCAGCAGGCGCACGGCCAGCGGTTTTTCCCCCTGCAGCAGCGGCGTCAGCAACAGATTGAGGATCTCCACCGGGGCGGTCTCGTTGCCGTGAATCCCGGCGGAGAGAACCAGCGCCTGCTGCGTAGGCGTATGCGGTGTCAGGGATAGTATGCCCTCATCATGCCACTGCCAGTGCAGGTGGGCGTTACTGCCCTGCCGCTGTGCGGGCGGCCTGCCTGACAAGGTTTGCTGTAAAAAGTCCTGCATGTTCACTCCTTTCTGACACAGGGGGCAACATATTTGCCCCCGGCGTTAACGCTGAAACGCGTAGACACTGCCTAAGTCTAGCAGCTGTGTCAGCTCGTCCAGCGCGCTTCGCCCTTCGCTCAGCAGCTGCGGATCGGCCAGATCGGCCTGCGTCAGGCGGTCGCGATAGTGACGATCCACCCAGTCATTCAGACGCGTAAACAGGCGATCGTTCATCAGCACGGCCGGATTGACGGCCTGACGCTCCGCCTCGGTTAACACCACGCGCAGACGCAGGCAGGCCGGTCCGCCGCCGTTGCACATGCTCTCACGCAGATCAAACACCTGCAGCGCGCGAATCGGGCCGCCGCTCTCCACCAGCTCGCTCAGGTAGCGCCACACGCCGGGATGCTGGCGCGACTCTTCCGGCAGCACCAGCCGCATGCCGCCGTCCGGATGCTGTAGCAGCTGGCTGTTAAACAGATAGGTGTTCACCGCATCGGCCACTGACACGCGATCGCGCGGCACCACAACCGGCTGGAAGCCCGGCACCTGATCCGCCAGCTGTTGCAGCAGCTGGGGCTGGTCGACAAACGCCTCTTCGTGGCAGAAAAACACCTGCTGATTGCTGACGGCGATTACGTCGTTGTGGAATACCCCCTGATCGATCACCGCCGGATTTTGCTGCGCGAACAGCGTGCGCGCGTCATCCAGCTGATGCAGTCTCGCCACCGCCGCGCTGGCTTCACGCGTCTGGCGCGCCGGATAGCGCACCGGTGCGCTGCCCTGCTGCTGGCCGTCACGACCGTAGACAAACAGCTGCACGCCGGGCGCGCCATAGTCAGCGCCGAAGCGGTTATGGTTGGCTGCGCCTTCGTCACCAAACAGTGCCACCTGCGGCAGCGCGTCGTGCACGCTGAAGTGGCGGCCATCGCGGAAGATGGCGCGCAACAGGTCGGCGGTTTCCGGCGCTTCGATCGCCCGGTGGAACTTATTGTTGAGGTTGGCTACGGTAAAATGCACTTTGCCGTCGGCGCTGTCGGCCGATGGCGAAACCGTGGCCGCATTGGCCACCCACATCGCCGACGCCGAACTGGCCGCTGACAGCAGCTGCGGTGCCTGCTGCGCCGCTTTGGCCAGCACCTGCGCATCGCTGCCGCTGAATCCCAGCTGGCGCAGCAGCGGCAGATTAGGCCGCTCGTGCGGAGGGATAACGCCCTGCACATAGCCCATGTCGGCCAGCGCCTTCATTTTCAGCAGCCCCTGTTTGGCCGCCAGCCGCGGATTGGAGGGCTGCAGCTGATTGCGCGTGGAGGCTTCGTTGCCAAACGACAGGCCAGCGTAGTGGTGCGTCAGGCCGACCAGACCATCAAAGTTTGCTTCAAACGCCTTCATGATGTCGCTCCTGAAGCAGCAAAATCGAGCCCTGGCGACAGGCTGCCTGGCAGCGCCAGGCTGCTGCTCTCCAGCGAGGCCATCGGCCAGGCGCAGTAATCCGCCGCGTACCAGGCGCTGGCACGGTGGTTACCGGAGGCGCCCACGCCGCCAAACGGTGCCGAACTGGCGGCGCCGGTCAGCGGTTTATTCCAGTTCACGATGCCGGCGCGCGCTTCCAGCAGCAGCTGATCAAACTGGTCACGCTGCGGTGACACCAGCCCGCACGACAATCCGTAGCGCGTGTCGTTGGCGAGGCCAATCGCCTGCGCGTAATGGTCGTAGCGAATGACCTGCAGCAGCGGTCCGAACACCTCTTCGTCAGGCAGTCCGGCGACGCCGGTCATGTCGATGATGCCGGGCGTAATAATCGCGCTGTCGCGATCCGGCCAGCGCATCGCCAGCAGCACCTTGCCACCCAGCGCAACCCGCTGCTGCCAGGCAGCGAAGATCTGCCCGGCGGCGGCGGGCGAAATCACGCTGCCCATAAACGGCTGCGGTTCGGCGTCCCACGCTGCGGGTTTGAGGCGCGCACTCACCTCGACCAGACGCTGCAGGAAGGCATCGCCTGCCGCACCGCGTTTCACCAGCAAACGACGCGCGCAGGTGCAGCGCTGGCCGGCGGTAATGAACGCCGACTGAATGGCGATATGCACCGCGCCATCAATGTCGGCCGGATCTTCCACAATCAGCGCATTGTTGCCGCCCATCTCCAGCGCCAGCATTTTCTCCGGCTGTCCGGCGAACTGGCGATGCAGGTGATAGCCGGTAGCCGCGCTACCGGTAAACAGCAGGCCGTCAATCTGCTCCGCCTGCGCCAGCGCCTGGCCGGTATCACGCCCGCCCTGTAACAGCGCCAGCGTACCCGCCGGCAGGCCCGCTTCCTGCCACAGCTGCACGGTTTTCTCTGCGGTGGCGGGGGTCAGTTCGCTCGGTTTAAACAACACGCAGTTGCCCGCCAGCAGCGCCGGTACAATATGTCCGTTTGGCAGATGGCCGGGGAAGTTATACGGGCCGAACACCGCCAGCACGCCGTGCGGCCGGTGGCGCAGTGAACTCTCACCTTCGGCCTGTTCGCCGGTGCGCGTGTGATAAGCCTTAACCGAAATGGCCACTTTATTGATCATCGCCTGCACTTCGGTCAGCGTTTCCCAGCGCGGTTTGCCGGTCTCACGTGCAATGATCGCCGCCAGCTCGGTTTTATCCCGCTCCAGCAGACGGGCAAAATCCTCTACCCGCGCCTGGCGGGCAGCAAACGGCAGACGTGCCCATGCCGGGAACGCCGCGCGAGCCGCCTCACAGGCCGCCGCCACCTGCGCCGCAGAAGCAGCGTTGCCCTGCCATAAGATCTCGCCGCTCACCGGATTGTGTTTACTCAGCGTCTCTGCGCTGCCCGGCTGCCAATCACCGTTGATAAAATGCGTCATGCGTTATTCTCCTCGCGACCCAGGGTAACCACCCGCAGCGAATCGGCATAGTCGCAGCGCAGCGCGGTGCGCTGCTGCTGATTAATCAGAACCTGTCCGGATGCGACATCGACCGGCAGCAGCGCCACGCGAAACTGCTGATAGTCGCAGTTCGCCACCAGACACAGCGGCCAGTGCGCCTCGGCTTCGCCTTCGCTGGCGGTCAGCACTTTGCTCTTGCGGATGGCGCGGATGCGGTCGATCTCACACTCCAGCGTCGGGCCGCCGTCAAAGATGTCGATATAGTTGAGATAGCGGAAACCCTCGGCTTCCAGCACCGCGCGCGCCGGCGCGGTTTTCGGGTGGACTTCGCCAATCACCTGCTGTGCCGCTTCCGACAGATAGTGGATATACAGCGGATGCTTGGGCATCAGTTCTGCGATAAAGGCTTTTTGCCCGGTGCCGCTGAGAAAATCGGCCTGACGAAACTCCATGGAGAAGAAACGGCTGCCCACGCTGTCCCAGAACGGCGAATGTCCCTGCTCGTCGCTGACGCCGCGCATCTCCGCGACCACGTGCTTCATGAAGCGCTCGCGGAAATTCGCCATAAACAGAAAGCGCGACTTGGACAGCAGATGGCCGTTTTTACCGTCGCGATAGTCAGGATCAAGGAACAGCGTGCACAGTTCGCTGCTGCCGGTGTGATCGTTACTCAGCGACAGCGTCGGCAAACTGGCGTAAACGTTCAGCTCTTTCGAGGCGTGCACCTGGGTACCGACGCGGAAGTTGTACCAGGGATCCTGCAAACCCACCGCCACTTCAATGGCGCAGATGCCAACCGCGCGATTGTCACTGCTGTCCGCCAGCACAAACACGTAGCCCTGTTCAGCGCGCGGCAGCGCGTCCTGCCAGGTTTGCAGCGAGCGCTCAATGCGCGCCTTCAGCGTCTCGCTGTCAGCGGGCAGCGAGGTCAGACCGCCGCCGGTTTTCCCCGCCAGCGCCAGCAGCTGCGGCAGATCGTCACGTTCGACGGGGCGAATCACCATCATGATGTGGCTCCTTTGAGCACGCGTGCGCAGGCGCGTTCGAAGCGCGCCAGCCCTTCTTTTACTTCACGCTCGCTGATGTTCAGCGCCGGCGCAAAGCGCACCACGCTGGCACCGGCGATCAGAACCATCACGCCCTCTTCCGCTGCCGTCAGGTTGAACTGTTTGGCTTTACCGGCAAAATCGTCATTCAGTACCGCGCCAATCAGCAGCCCCAGGCCACGAATCTCTTTAAACACCGGCAGCCGCTGGTTGATCTCCTGCAGCGCCGTGACAAACCACTGGTGCCGCTCGGCGACGCCAGCCATAAACTCAGGCTGATTGATCAGCTCCAGCACTTTACCGGCCACCGCACCGGCCAGCGGGTTGCCGCCGTAGGTGGTGCCGTGCGTGCCGACGCCCATCACCTGCGCCAGATCTTCACGCGTCAGCATCGCACCGATGGGGAAGCCGCCGCCCAGCGCCTTGGCGGTGCTCAGCACATCCGGCGTGACGCCGTAATGCATATAGGCATACAGCGAGCCGGTACGGCCGACGCCGCTCTGCACTTCATCAAAAATCAGTAGCGCATGGTGGCGGTCGCACAGTTCGCGCAGTCCGCGCAGGAACGCCGGATCGGCCGGTAATACACCGCCCTCGCCCTGAATCGGCTCGACGATGACCGCGCAGGTCTGGTCATTAATTAAGGCCGACGCCGAGGCCAGATCGTTAAAGGTGGCATGCTGAATGGCTGGCGGTAACGGGGCGAAATCGCGCGAATAGGCGGGCTGTCCGCCGGCTGAAACGGTGAACAGGGTGCGGCCGTGGAAGGCATTGGTGAAGGCGACGATACCGTTTTTTTCGGCACCGAAACGGTCGTGCGCCACTTTACGCGCCAGCTTCAGCGCGGCCTCGTTGGCTTCCGCCCCGGAGTTACAGAAGAACACGCGGTCAGCAAAGGTGGCATCAATCAGCTGCTTCGCCAGGCGCAGAATCGGTTCGTTGGTGTAGCCGTTGCCGGTGTGCCACAGTTTACCGGCCTGCTCGGTCAGCGCCTGCTGCAGCGCGGGATGGGCATGGCCAAGCGCGTTCACCGCGATGCCACCGGCAAAATCGATGTACTCTTTGCCCTGCTGATCCCACAGCGTAGAACCTTCGGCACGCACCGGCACAAAAGCCGCAGGGGCATAAACCGGCATCATCCATTGATCGAAATCGTGACGTGAAACCTGCAGTGACATAGCCATTTCTCCTGCCTCACTTCGGGTGAAGCTTTTGTTTTAAAATTGTTAAAAGTTGCTGAGTTGCAGCTCGACTATAGAGTGCAGTTAACGTGCCAGCCAGAGGAAAAAATGCATAAATCAGGTCCAGCAACGAAATATCAATGATTTACGCCCTTTCGCTATGCACATTTAATGCATAAAAAGTGAATAACCATCCGATAACAGCGGCACCGCAGTAATTTGTTTAGCGGATTTATGCATTCGCAAAATGAAATATTGCTTTTGTGATCGCACAGCAGATATTTCGCCAAAATGAGGCGTCTGCTGCGCCATTTTGGGGCACACTGCGCTCAGCGGGTGCAAGTGACAGCCCGGTTCAGGCATCGGCGTGGTGCAGGTCGGCCGCTTATTAGTAACAACTGATTAACTTATTTTGGTTACCCTGTGCCAGGCTGGCCGGTAATTAAACGTATTAAAGATCGGGATATTATTTAGCCTGAAATAAACCGACACAGTGCGTCAATGCGGATAATTTACAGGGTGACTATCAGCCTGCTTTGATTCATAAGCATTGAACTTTAATGCATAGGCTTGTGCTATTTAAGGCAATAAAGTGCTATTTTTATGAAGTCATACCATACTTAATTTAATTATTATTTATCAATAACATAAATATTAATCGTCGATTAAACGCTCACTCAAGCATGATAAGTAAAAGCGATTCCAATTTCCGAATAATGGAATTGGCGTATAAAAATCGCACAAATAGCCAATAAGAAATTATTTGTTACAACTATTGCACTACTGATCTTTATCCTTTTGTGTCATTTTCTTGTCACCCCACCAGGGGCTTAAAAAATTAAAAAATAACACAGGGTAAAAATATAAATGATGAAGCGCACTTTACTGGCAGCAGTCATGCCATTGCTGCTGGGATTTTCTGTGGCTCAGGCCGCTGAAATCTATAATAAGGATGGTAACAAGCTGGATCTGGTCGGCAAAATTAACGTGTCGCACCTGTTCTCCGATGACACCACCAATGATGGTGATACCTCATCGTATGTCCGTATCGGTTTTAAGGGCGAAACCAAAATTACCGATCAGCTGACCGGCTACGGTTTCTGGCAATCGCAGTTCAGTCTGCGTAACACGGAAGGCGCCGATGCGCAGGCCGGTAACAAAACCCGCCTCGGCTATGCGGGTCTGAAGTTTGCGCAGTTTGGTTCGATCGACTATGGCCGTAACTATGGTCTGATTTATGACGTGCTGGGCTATACCGATATGCTGCCTTTCTTCGGCGGTGATTCCGGTTATGTCGATGCTTTCCTGTCCGGTCGCTCCACCGGCGTGCTGACCTGGCGTAACAAAGATTTCTTCGGTCTGGTTAAAGGCTGGAACGTCGCAGCGCAGTACGAAGGGAAAAACGAGCGCAGCGACAGCGCGGCAACGCCAAACCTGGCGGTACGTCGCTCTAACGGTGATGGTTTCGCCCTTTCCACCTCGTATGACACTGACTTTGGCCTGAGCGCGGTTGCCGCCTATGCCAGCCTCAATCGCGTCAGCGCGCAGAACCTTGCCACTTACGGCAGAGGTGAGAAAGCCGAACACTGGGAAACCGGGGTGAAATATGATGCTAACCAGCTCTATCTGGCGACCATCTACGGCGAATCCCACAACGCTACGCCAATCGGTAACATCGGGTTCGCCAACAAAGCGGTGAATTTTGAAGCCGTGGCGCAGTATCAGTTCCTGAACGGTTTCCGTCCGTCGCTGGGCTACGTGAGCTCAAAGGGCAAAAATATTGAAAACGTCGGCGACGCCTGGTTGTTCAAATACGCGTCCGTGGGTGCCACCTACTACTTCAACAAGAACATGTCGGTCTACAGCGAATACCGCATCAACCTGCTGAAAGATGACAACGCGCTGCGCCTGAAAACCGACGATATTACCGCGGTAGGTCTGGTGTACCAGTTCTGATGATGATTTACCCTCATGGCATCCCGGCAAGTGTCGGCTGAGGATGCAGCAAAGGGCAGCTCCGGCTGCCCTTTTTCTCTGGTGCCGCGCTGATTATGGTGCCAGCAGGTCGAAGCGGTTTTCGCCCCCCTGATCCAGCATCACCGGCGGCTGCACCTGCAGCGTAATCCAGTTGGAAGTCACGCGATTTTGCTTGCTGTCCTCCAGCGTCACCGACAGGCGATAACTGTTGTTCGCCTCAGGCGACGCATCCCACGCCGGCATAATAATACTCCAGCCCTGTGGATCGTTGGGATCGGCTCCCGGCGTCAGGCTCAGCGCCTGCGTATCGCCCTGCCAGCTGACTTTACTGATTGGATGAGCACTGCGGATCTGCAGTTTCAGCGGCAAACTCTCGCCCGCATTGAGCTGCCACGGCGGCGTGGCGAGGAATACCGACAGGGTTTTACGCTGGCGGAACTCCAGCACCGGCGTATTGCTGCGCGTGACCAAATCATAGCGACTACCGCGCAGCGAACGCGCGGCGGCGACGTTATCCGGATTGAGCTGCTGACTGAGCGCCACGCCAAAGCGGTAATTAAGACGTAAGCCGAGCTGATCCTGGCTCTCGCCTTCATTACTGGTTTTGTGGCTGGCCGATACGGTAACCAGCGGCACCGGCGTATAGGAGACGCCCAGCGTCAGCGCTGAAGGATTGTGGTAGCTGTTGCCGGAATTAAACAGATCGACATTGTTGCCGAGATACTGCTGCCAGCTGACCGACACGCCCAGCTGGCGGTAAAACGGCAGATAGCCCTGGGTGGTGACATCATACCCGCGCGCCAGCCGCTGCTGCTGGAACGGGTTGCGATTGCGCCAGCCGGACAGCGGCGTGTAGTAGTTGGCGGATAAGCGCAGGTAGTCGCTCCAGGCCTCGGTGCCCAGCGAAGCGCGCTGCAAGCCGCTGTCGAACAGCCGATCAACGAAGCCGTTATAGCCCAGCAGCCAGCTGCCGGCCACCCAGCGCTGTCCCAGCCCGGCATTGCCCACCAGCCCGTCATCAGTCTGGTGCACGCCCAGCTGGCTGAACGTGAGGTAATTGTAGCGATCGGCCCATGGCGTCAGCAGCGAAGCCCCGCTGCCGCTGAAGTTACCTTCCATATCGACGTTAAGATCGATCTGTGCCTGGCCATAAGGCGACAGCAGCGACTGCCCTTCATCCGCCACCCGGGTGGCAACCTCATCACGAAAATGGTTAAACGCCCAGATACCGGCCTGCTGACCCAGCGTGGTATCGCTGTCGCTGTTCTGGCTGGCCTCGCCGATGCTTTTGGCAATGCCCGCCAGCTTTTTACTGAACGCCGATGTATCGTCCTGATAGCCCAGCGCCGGTAATTCATCAGCGATTTTCTGGAAACGTGCCGGATCGGCAAACGGTGTGGCGGAGACGTCGCTGTTACCGGTGAAGGCCTGCGCAGGCGCAACGGCCGCCAGTACAGGGGCCCCGAAGGCTACAGCAGCGAAAATTTTGCGGGTCAGAACCAATGGCAGCATAGCAAAAGAGTAGTCGTTTCAGTTTAGAATTTGAAGTAGCTCACAAAACTGTACGAGGTTACCTTAACATATCCTCGCGCCAACGTAGGACTTGTCTTGCTATGTTTCAGAATTTACGCCACCCGCGGGCATGCAGGGCGATCAGACGGGAAAACACGTCGTGCGTTCCCCTCTCCCGGGCGGGAGAGGGTTCGGGTTCGGATGCGGGTTGAACACCCGATCAGCATTAAAAACCTAAACTGTCCAGCAGGTCGTCAACCTGATCCTGGCTGGATACCACACCTGGCGCGTTAGCATGGATCTGCGGACCGTTCAGCAGGCTGTTGCCCTCTTTACGTGCCGCCGCATTGGCTTCCGGCATGTTCTCCAGCAGTACCATCAGCAGCTGGCGTTCGATCTCCTGGATCACATCCATCATGCGCTTGATTACCTGACCGGTCAGGTCCTGGAAATCCTGCGCCATCATGATTTCCAGCAGCTGCTTGTTGGTGTACGCCGTGTGAGACGGAACGTCGTCAAGGAACTGGCGCGTATCCGAAACCAACTCGCGTGCATCCGCCAGCTCGATCGGGTTTTCAAACCAGGCATCCCAGCGGCCTTTCAGCTGGGTGGCGCCGGCTTCCATCTGGTCCTGGTGTGGCTGCGCCGCTTCCACACAGTTCAGCGCACGTTCCGCTGCCTGTGCGGTCATCTGCACCACATAATCCAGACGGTCACGCGCGTCCGGAATCGCTTCTGCCGCTTCGGCAATGGCCTGATCCAGCCCCAGTTCGCGCAGGCTGTCACGCAGCATACGTGTCAGAGAGCCAATCCGGGCAATAATCTCGTGTGCCGAAGCTTCTTCAGTTGGTTTCGGAAGGTCGCTCATCACATCTCCTTACATACCCAGTTTTTCGAAGATTTTGCCCAACTTCTCTTCCAGCGTGGCGGCGGTGAAAGGCTTCACCACGTAACCGCTGGCACCGGCCTGCGCGGCGGCGATGATGTTCTCTTTCTTGGCTTCGGCAGTGACCATCAGCACCGGCAGTTTGCCCAGCGTGGCGTCGGCGCGAATGGTCTGCAGCAGTTCCAGACCGTCCATGTTCGGCATGTTCCAGTCAGAGATAACGAAATCGAAGCCGCCTGCACGCAGTTTGGTCAGGGCGTCGACGCCATCCTCGGCCTCTTCCACGTTATTGAATCCCAGCTCTTTCAGCAGGTTACGGACGATACGACGCATCGTGTTGAAGTCGTCCACTACCAAAAAGCGCATGTTTTTATCAGCCATATCTACTCCTGTGTTGTCTTGTCCGGCAGGACCGGCTCGTTAAATTCGCAATGCCTGTCCGGCGCTAATTTTGGCCAGCATATGCTGGCTGATGTGGCCCAGATCGACCACTTCACTGGTGCCGCCCATCGCTATCGCTTCGCGCGGCATACCAAATACCACACAGCTGGCTTCATCCTGGGCGATGGTCCACGCGCCGGCGCGGTGCATTTCCAGCATCCCGGCCGCGCCGTCGTTGCCCATGCCGGTCAGAATGACCCCCACTGCATTTCGCCCGGCGTTGACCGCAACCGAGCGGAACAGGACGTCCACCGACGGTTTATGGCGGTTCACCGGCGGTCCGTCGTTCAGTTTCACCACGTAGTTGGCACCGCTGCGCGCCAGCTCCATGTGCATCGCGCCCGGCGCGATATAGGCGTGACCGGGCAAAATACGCTCGCCGTCTTCCGCCTCTTTTACGGTGATCTGGCACAGCTTGTTCAGTCGCTCGGCAAACGAGCGGGTAAAACCGGGCGGCATGTGCTGCGTAATCAGCAGCGCCGGGCTGGTGGCCGGCAGCGGCTGCAGCACATGGCGAATCGCCTCGGTGCCGCCGGTTGAAGAGCCGATAGCAATCAGCTTTTCACTGCTCAGCAGCGGTCCCGCTTTCAGCATCACCGGCTGCGGCGTGGCGGCACGCGCATGCAGTTTGGCGCGCGCGGCGCCGCGAATCTTGTCGGCAATCATCTGGCTGTAGGCCAGCATGCCTTCACGGATGCCGAGCTGCGGCTTGGTGACGAAATCTACCGCGCCTAACTCCAGCGCACGCAGCGTCACTTCCGATCCTTTACCGGTCAGCGACGAAACCATCACCACCGGCATCGGCCGCAGGCGCATCAGTTTTTCGAGGAAGTCGAGGCCATCCATACGCGGCATTTCGACATCCAGCGTCAGCACCTGCGGGTTGTACTGTTTGATCAAATCCCGCGCTACCAGCGGGTCCGGCGCCGTCGCGACCATCTCCATATCGGGATGGCTGTTGATGATCTCCGTCATCAACTGGCGCATCAGCGCGGAATCATCCACGCACATCACGGTGATTTTGCTCATCGTCTTTCCTTGGTCAGTCCATAGACAGTCTGTCCACGCAGCCAGAACTCTTTACTGATCTGACTGAAGTTTTCCGAATGCCCGGCAAACAGCAGACCGCCCGGCTTCAGCAGGGGAACAAAACGGCGCAGGATTTGTTCCTGCGTCTCTTTATCGAAATAGATCATCACGTTACGACAGAAAATCGCGTCGAACGGCCCCGGCAACGCCCAGTCGTGCGCCAGTAAATTGAGCTGCGCATAGTTCACCATGTTGGCCAGCTCGCTGCGCACGCGCACCATGCCGGCGTGCGGACCGGTGCCGCGCAGGAAGAAGCGCTGCAGCTGCGACTGCGATAAGGTGCGCAGCTCCTCCTGGCGATAAACGCCCGCTACCGCTTTCTCCAGCACCTGGGTATCAATATCACTGGCGTGGACGGAAAATTTCCCCGGTCCGGTGCCCAGCGTTTCTGCCAGCGTCATGGCAATCGAGTACGGCTCTTCACCGGTTGAAGCGGCGGTGCTCCACACGCTGTAGTTGCCGCTGCGTTTGCGCGCATGCTCTGCCAGAATCGGGAAGTGGTGCGCCTCACGGAAAAATGAGGTCAGGTTGGTGGTCAGTGCGTTAATAAACGCCTGCCACTCGGCACTGTTCGGGTCCTGCTCCAGCAGCGCCAGATAGCGACCAAAATCATCAATATTCAGCATGCGCAGCCGACGTACCAGACGGTTGTAAACCATCTCGCGTTTGTGGTCGGCCAGCACGATGCCCGCACGCTGATAGATCAGCTGGCTGATACGACGAAAATGTGTATCGGAAAGCGGCAGGCGCTGCACCATTTGTGAGAGCAGCGTCGTGGCTTCATTTTGATCCAATAACGTCGATTTCTTCATTTCGGGTCACCCGGCAACAAACTGATTAAATTGTGATACTGCGGTTGCTACTGTGCTGCCAGTGCACACCATTCACACGGGCCGCCCTGCGGCGGCCACAAGGGTTAAAAGGTTTCCCAGTTATCGTCAGCGCCACGAGCTCCTGCCGCTTGCGCCAGCGCCTGCGGTGCAGACGGACGCGCAATTTTTGGCGCTGTAGTTACGTTAACGGCCTGGGCGACAAATTCTTTACCAATATTGAACACCGCCACCGACTGTTTCAGTCGGCTGGCCTGATCTTCCAGCGCCGCTGCCGCCGTCGCGGACTCTTCCACCAGCGCGGCGTTCTGCTGGGTGACGCGGTCCATCTCGTTCACCGCCAGGCCAACCTGGTCGATACCGCGGCTCTGCTCATCGGAAGCCGAGGCGATTTCGCCCATGATGTCGGTCACGCGGGTCACCGCGTTGACGATCTCGCTCATGGTTTCGCCCGCGCTCTCTACCAGCACCGAACCGGTATTGACGCGGCTGACCGAATCTTCAATCAGGCCTTTGATCTCCTTCGCCGCCTGCGCGCTGCGCTGGGCCAGACTGCGCACCTCGCCCGCGACCACGGCGAAACCACGCCCCTGCTCACCGGCGCGTGCCGCTTCCACCGCGGCGTTCAGCGCGAGGATATTGGTCTGGAAGGCGATACCGTCAATCACGCTGGTGATATCGGCAATCTTCTTCGAACTTCCGGCGATATCCTTCATGGTGCTGACCACGCCATCGACCACTTTGCCGCCCTGCTGCGCCGTTTCGGACGCGTTCAGCGCCAGCTGCGACGCCTGACGGGCGTTTTCCGCGTTCTGCTTCACGGTAGCGGTCAACTGCTCCATGCTGGCCGCGGTCTGCTCCAGCGATGCGGCCTGCTGTTCGGTACGCGAAGAGAGATCGTTGTTGCCCATGGCGATTTCGCTGGCGCCGGTGTAGATGGCGTCGGAACCGTCGCGCACGATGCGTACGGTGCGCGTCAGCTCCTGCTGCATGTGCTGCAGCGAACTGAGCAGGTCGCCCATTTCGTTGCGCACGCTGAGATCGACCGGCTGCGTCAGATCGCCGCGCGCAATATGGCGGATGTGCTCAATGCTCTGCTGCAGCGGACGGATCAGCGCCGTACGCATGCCGCTCCACACCAGCGCAATCACCAGCAACGTCACCAGCAGCGTACCGACCACCAGCATAATCGCGTGTTGGTAAGCGCTCTCGTTGGCGTCAATACCCTGTTTTGCCAGCACAATGTTGTAGGCGAGCCAGGCGTTGTAATCCTTTTCAAATTTGTCCTGAAAACCCTGCGTTGGCTGATCGACAAAGCCTTTAAAGTTACCGGCACTGAGAAAATCAATCAGCTCGGCCAGCGCCCCGCGAAACGCGTTGTAGTTGGCCTGCAGCGTCAGCACGTTCTCCGCGCTTTTGCCCTTTTCCGACAGGTTAGCGTTGAACTCGGCAAAGCTCTGATCGGCGGTTTTCAGCTCCGTATTGGCCAGCGCCACCAGATCTTTTACCGTGGCACCGGAGCCGGCCTGCTGACTGTCCAGCAGATAGCGGATACCGGCACGGTTCAGCGTGTTACGCGCCTGTACCAGCGAAACCCATGAGGTGCCCATCGCCCGCTGCAGGGTGCTAAGACGTTGGTTGTACGCAAAATTATCTTTATCGGCTTTCACCGTTGAAAAAAACATTCCTCCGGAAAACAGCTGCAGTAAGGCAAATAACGCCAGCACGCACAGCAGGCCGGATACCACTCGAACACGACTAAACATAAACACCTCATTAATTGGCGGATCGCTGGTGTTATCGGCGCGCAGGCGCGGATCTTTATGTGAGGTGAAAGGGGTAAGACCAGCAGCAAACCGGGGAAGGGCCCGCCACGTGCCCCTCTCCCGCTGCGGGAGAGGGGACGATTCAGGCAGTGATTAAAACGTTTCCCAGTTTCCGTCACTCACCGGGGCCGTAGCGGCTTTACGCACCGCCGGCGGTGTCGTGGTCACCGGGGGACGCACGGCGATCGCTGCCGACGCGCGCGGAATGCGGAACACCGCCACCGACTGGCTCAGGCGGCTGGCCTGCTCCTCCAGCGAGGCCGCGGCGGCGGCCGACTCTTCTACCAGCGAGGCGTTCTGCTGCGTGACGCGGTCCATCTCGGTCACCGCCTGGCCCACCTGGTCGATGCCACGGCTCTGCTCATCCGAGGCCGAAGCGATTTCGCCCATGATGTCAGTCACGCGCGTCACCGCTCCGACGATATCCTGCATGGTGTCACCTGCGGTGCCGACCAGCTGCGAACCGGCGTTAACCCGGCTGACCGAATCGTCAATCAGTCCTTTGATCTCCTTCGCCGCCTGCGCGCTGCGCTGCGCCAGGTTGCGCACCTCGCCCGCTACCACGGCAAAACCACGGCCCTGCTCACCGGCGCGCGCCGCTTCGACCGCCGCGTTAAGCGCGAGGATGTTGGTCTGGAAGGCAATCCCGTCGATCACGCTGGTGATATCCGCGATCTTCTTCGAACTGCCGGCGATGTCATGCATGGTGCGCACCACGCCTTCGACCACGTCGCCACCTTTGCGTGCGGTCTCCGACGCGCTGAGCGCCAGCTGCGAGGCCTGCCGGGCATTCTCGGCGTTCTGCTTCACCGTGGCGGTGAGCTGCTCCATGCTGGCCGCGGTCTGCTCCAGCGACGCCGCCTGCTGTTCGGTACGCGCCGAGAGATCGTTGTTGCCGGCGGAAATTTCGCTGGCGCCGGTAAAGATGGCGTCCGAACCGTCGCGTACGTTGCCGACGGTGTGCACCAGCGACTGCTGCATTTCATGCAGACTGCTGGCCAGCTGGCTCATTTCGTTACGCCCTTCAACGGTGATGGTCTGCGTCAGATCGCCTGCGGCGATATGGCGAATGTGGCCGAGCAACTGATGCAGCGGCTGAATCAGCACCGTGCGCAGGCCAAACCAGCAGGCGACAATTACCGCGATCACCATCACGGCGACAATCGCCAGCAGCCACATCATGGTGTGGAAGGCACGCTGGTTCTGCGCCACGCCCTCAGCGGCTAAAGCACTCTGCGCGCTGCGCCACTCTTCATAGGTGGCTTTCATTTTGACCTGTTTGGCTTCAATGTTCTGATCAAACATGCCCTGCAGATCGTTGGCTTTCAGCCGGGCCAGCATCGCCTTCAGGCCGTTATTGAACGCGGCATAATCCGCTTCCAGCCGGTCGCGCAGCGCATCAGACAGTCCTGGCGTCGCGGGCAAATCGTAATAACGCTGATAGTGGCCGGCCGCGGTGTCGAGCTGTTTCTCCGTCTGCGCGATCAGTGCATTAAGCTGACCGCCGTTGGTCTGTGATGCCATGCTGCCCTGCATGCGCAGCATGGCGCGGTTGAGCACGGTACGGGTTTGATTGAGTTCAATCCAGGCATCGGACATGGCAGCGACGTTATTACTTGACGTTTGTGCCACAGCAAACGCCTCTTTATCTTTTTGTAATGCCGACCAGAACAGCCCGCCGGACAGTAATTGCATAGCACCGAACACCAGCAGGACGGCGATCAGGCTGGTGACGACATTGATTCGTTTTAACATGGTGTCTCCAAAAAGGGGGGTTACGCCCTGTTTATCGACCGCTGCGCTGAATATTTGAGAGGGTTTACCGGACTTTACGAGGGATAATGCTGAATTAAAGCTTTTTTACAGCGTTTTATAAGTAAAGAAAGCAGGCAATGAGGGAGCGGCGCGTTGTCCGCTCCCGTTTCAGCTTAGAACGTTTCCCAGTTGGCGTCGCTGACCGGCGCGGTCAGCGCTTTGCGTGGCGCACTGGCCTGCGGGGGGGCGATCTGCGGATGGCGCACGCCCGTGCTGCTGGCAGGCTGAGCGCCACGTGGAATGCGGAACACCGCCACCGACTGGCTGAGACGGCTGGCCTGCTCCTCCAGCGAGGCCGCCGCCGCCGCCGACTCTTCCACCAGCGAGGCGTTCTGCTGCGTGACGCGGTCCATCTCGGTCACCGCCTGGCCGACCTGATCGATACCGCGACTCTGCTCGTCCGATGCCGAGGCGATCTCGCCCATGATGTCGGTGACGCGCGTCACCGCATTGACGATTTCGCCCATGGTATCGCCCGCCGTGCCGACCAGCTGTGAGCCGCTGTCAACGCGACGCACCGAGTCTTCAATCAGCCCTTTGATCTCCTTCGCCGCCTGCGCGCTGCGCTGGGCAAGGTTGCGCACTTCACCGG
>NZ_VOQX01000054.1:0-35116 GCF_016643525.1 Pantoea sp. Morm
CTGCGCGCCGTGCCAGGCGCAGATATCCTGCACCAGCGCCAGTCCAATGCCCGCGCCGGGCTGGCTGGCGTGATCGAGCCGGCCAAACGGCTGCAGCGCATGCCGCTGCTGATCCGCCGCGATGCCCGGCCCGCTGTCTTCAATTTCCAGCACCTTTTGCCGCAGCCGCGCGGTCACCGTGCCGCCGTGCGGCGTGTATTTGATGGCGTTATCCAGCAGGTTGGCGCACAGCTCGGCCAGCAGCAGCGCATCGCCCTGCACCTGGCTCGCCGCCTGCTCTTCAAAGCCCAGATCGATCTGTTTACGCCGCGCCGCCGCATAACCGCTAAAACAGGCCTGCTGCACGATGTCGCTGAGATTGACCTCACTGAAAGGCTTGTCTTCGCCGTGACGCGCCTTGATTTGCGCCAGCTGCAGCAGGCGATCGGTGAGCTGAACGGTGTCGTCCAGCGTGTGGCGCATGCCCTGCAGGCTTTCGCGCCACTGCTGCGGGTCGTCGCTGCTGAGCGCGACGCCAACCTGGGTTTTCAGGATGGTGAGCGGCGTGCGCAGCTGGTGCGACACATCGGCGCTAAAGCGCTCCTGCCGCGCCAGCAGCCCACGCAGCCGCTCCAGATGGCGGTTGAAGGCGACGATCAGCGGCTGCAGTTCGGACCACGGCAGCAGCGACGGCAGCGGCGTCAGTTCGCCCGGCGCGCGGCGCAGCATCATGCGCGATAGCCGGCGCAGCGGGCGCAGCACTTTCCGCAGCAGCAGCCCGGCCAGCAGCAACGTGATCAGCACCAGAAAACTCTGGCTGATCAGCGCGGTGCGCAGCAGACTGTCGGCAAAGGCGTGGCGTGAGTTAAGCGTTTCCGCCACCAGCACCAGCGCCATGCCCTGCACGCCTTCCTCGTTCACCGGCTGCCACAGCGCGGCCACGCGAATCGGCTGCTTGCGGTAGTGCGCATCGTAGAAATGCACCAGCGCCGGATAGACATCGGACAGCGGCGCATTACCCGGCACCAGCGGTAAATCAGGGTAGCCGGACAGCGTGTGCCCTTCAGGCGAAATCACCTGGTAGAACAGCTGGTCGTTCATGTTGCGCTCAAAGCTGTCCAGCACCACCCACGGCACATCCACCTCCAGCCGCTGATGACGTACCACCAGCCGCTCGGCCACGGTGCGCGCCGAGGCCAGCAGCGAGCGATCGTAGGCCTGATTTGCCGCCTGCAGTGCGCTCTGATAGTGGGTGTAGACCGACAATCCCCACAGCAGCAGCAGCGGCGCCCCCAGCCATGCCAGCAATTCGCCGCGCAGCGAGTGAATCAGTCGCACGGCTGAACCTCGAGGCTGTAGCCGAGGCCGCGCAGCGTGACGATCGCCACGTCGCTGCCCGCCAGCTTTTTGCGTACCCGATGCACATACAGCTCAATGCTCTCCGGGCTGGCCTCATCCGCCAGCGTGAAGGTCTGCTCGTACAGATGCTGGCGCGAAACCGGCCGTCCCGGACGCTGCATTAGCGTCGACAGCACGCTGGCCTCGCGCGGCGTCAGCGGCAGCGGTTTGTGATTCAGCAGGAAATAGCCTTCCGCATCGCGCTCCAGCTGGCCAAGGCTTTGCGTCTGCGTTGCCTGCCCCTGACTGCGGCGCAACAGCGCGCGCAGCCGCGCGTCCAGCTCGTCCAGCTCAAACGGTTTAGTGAGGTAATCATCGGCGCCGGCATTCAGTCCCTGCACGCGCTGCTGCAGCGCGCTCTGTGCGGTGAGCAGCAGCACCGGCACGTGTTGCCCGCGCTTGCGCAGGCGCGCCAGCACCGCAAGGCCATCCAGCCGCGGCAGCGACACATCCAGCACCACCAGCGCATAGTCTTCGCTTTGCAGCACATGGTCCGCCGCCACCCCGTCGGCCACCCAGTCCACGGCGAAGCCTTTTTGCGTCAGCGCTTTCTGCAGCCAGTTGGCCAGCTCCACGGTATCTTCGACCAGTAAGAGACGCATATCACATCCTGTTAGTTTTGCCGATGGCTGAAAGGTAAATGAAAGGTTGCTGTTTTAACAATTCAGCAACCCCGAATGTTCGGTGGCAATCACACTCTGGAAGAAACAATGGAGCGACAGATGAAAAAAACAATGCGCACCGCCTTCGCCACGACCCTGCTGGCTTTTTCTCTTTCTGCGGCACAGGCTGCGGCACCCGAGCGGACCGAATGTATCGCCCCGGCCAAACCCGGCGGCGGTTTTGATCTGACCTGTAAACTGATCCAGGTTTCGCTGCAGGAAACCGGGCAGATCACCACGCCGATGCGCGTGACCTACATGCCGGGCGGCGTCGGTGCCGTGGCTTACAACGCCATCATTGCGCAGCGGCCCGCCGAAGCAGGCACGCTGGTGGCCTTCTCCGGCGGGTCGCTGCTGAACCTGTCGCAGGGCAAGTTTGGTCGTTACTCAGTGGATGACGTGAAGTGGCTGGCGGCGATTGGCACGGACTACGGCATGGTCGCCGTGCGCGCTGACGCGCCGTGGAAAACGCTGGGCGAGCTGCTGGAGGCGATGAAACAGGATCCGACCAAAGTGGTGGTCGGCGCCGGCGCGTCGATCGGCAGCCAGGACTGGATGAAAACCGCGCTGCTGGCGCGGGAAGCCGGTATCGATCCGCGCAAAATGCGCTATGTGGCGTTTGAAGGCGGCGGCGAACCGGTTACCGCGCTGCTCGGCAACCACATCCAGGTGGTATCAGGCGACATGAGTGAAATGGTGCCGCACCTGCAGGGCGGCAAGATGCGCGTGCTGGCGGTAATGAGCGATAAACGTCTGCCGGGTGAGCTGGCTGACATCCCGACCGCCAAAGAGCAGGGCTTCAACGTCGAGTGGCCGATTATTCGCGGCTATTACCTCGGCCCCAAAGTCAGCGATGCCGATTATCAGTGGTGGGAACAGACGTTTAAAAAACTGGTGACCACCAAAGAGTTTCAGCAGCAGCGCGATCTGCGCGGCCTGTTTGAGTTCAACCTGTTCGGTAGCGAGCTGGACGCCTACGTCAAGAAACAGGTGGCAGATTACCGTGAACAGGCGAAATCGTTCGGCCTGGCGAAATAACGGAGGCACAGATGAGCGATCGTATCTTTGCGGCGGTGTGGCTGGTGCTCTGCATCGTCGGGATGGTTATCGCCTGGCAGATTCAAAGCGAGTACAGCTACGAGCCGGTTGGTCCACGCCCTTTCCCGCTGCTGCTGCTCGGGCTGATGGCGATCTGCGCGGTGATGATGCTGCTGCGCAAGCCGGACGCCGTACAGTGGCCGGTGGCGGCAACGCTGAAAAAGCTGCTGGCGCTGTGCGTAATGCTGATGGTGTACGGCTGGCTGTTTGAGAAGCTGGGTTTTGCCCTGTGTACCACGCTGCTGACCTTCGGCATCGGCATGCTGTTTGGCGCACGCTGGTGGGCAGCCGTCCTCTCCGGTGTGGTAATGGGTGTGGCGCTGTTTTACGCCTTCGATCGTCTGCTGGACGTTACGCTGCCGGTCGGCAGCTGGTTCAGTTAACAGGAGTCAATTATGGATACCTGGTCTTTTCTGATGCAGGGTTTCGCCGTCGCCATGACGCCGGAAAACCTGATGATCGCCCTGATTGGCTGCTTTATCGGCACCATCGTCGGCCTGCTGCCGGGGCTTGGCCCGATTAACGGCGTCGCGATCCTGATGCCGCTGGCGTTTGCGCTGCACTTACCGGCGGAATCCGCGCTGATCCTGCTGGCAACGGTGTACATCGGCTGCGAATATGGCGGGCGCATCTCGTCGATTCTGCTTAACGTGCCGGGGGATGCCGGCGCGATCATGACCGCGCTGGATGGCTATCCGATGGCGCAGCAGGGCAAAGCCGGCGTGGCGCTGTCGATCTCGGCGGTCAGCTCATTCATCGGCTCAACCATCGCCATCATCGGCATCATTCTGTTTGCGCCAATCCTCGCCAACTGGTCGCTGGCGTTTGGTCCGGCAGAGTACTTCGCGCTGATGGTGTTCGCGATTGCCTGTCTCGGCAGCATGATGAGCCACAATCCGCTGAAGTCGTTCCTCGCTGCGCTGATTGGCCTCGGCATGGCGACGGTGGGCGTTGATGCCAACACCGGCGTCTATCGCTTTACCTTCGACAGCGTGCATCTCTCGGACGGCATTCAGTTTGTGGTGGTGGTCATCGGCCTGTTCTCGGTGAGCGAAATTCTGCTGATGCTGGAGTCCACCAGCAGCGGCCAGAAAATGGTGCGCGCCAGCGGCCGCATGCTGTTCAACATGAAAGAAGCGGCGCAGGCTACCGGCGCAACGCTGCGCTCCTCGTTCATTGGCTTCTTTGTCGGCGTGCTGCCGGGTGCAGGCGCCACCATCGCCAGCGCCATTGCCTATATGAGTGAGAAGAAAATCAGCGGCAGCGATCAGTTTGGCAAGGGCGACATTCGCGGCGTGGCAGCGCCGGAAGCGGCGAACAACGCCTCAGCCTGCGGATCGTTTATCCCGATGCTGACGCTGGGCATTCCCGGCTCCGGCACCACGGCGGTGATGGTCGGCGCGCTGACGCTGTATAACATCACGCCCGGTCCGGCGATGTTTACCGAGCAGCCGGACATCGTCTGGGGGCTGATCGCCGCGCTGCTGATCGGTAACGTGATGCTGCTGATCATGAACATTCCGATGATCAACATCTTTGCGCGCATGCTGACCATTCCGCTGTGGTTCCTAGTACCGGCAATTGCCGCGATTTCGGCGGTGGGCGTGTATGCGGTGCACAGCACCACCTTTGACCTGCTGCTGATGGTCGGGCTGGGCATTTTCGGCTATATCCTGCGCAAGATGGATTTCCCGATGTCACCGCTGATTCTCGGCTTTGTACTGGGCGAAATGCTGGAGCAAAACCTACGCCGCGCGCTGTCAATCAGTAACGGCAACCTGCCAATTCTGTGGGAAAGCCTGATCTGTAAAGTGCTGCTGGTGCTGGCTGTCGCCGTGCTGATGGTGCCGCCGCTGTGGAAGCGCTGGCGTCGCAAGCGTATGAAGCTGGCCGCCGCCGAATAAATCCGTGTCTTATTGTTTTTCTCCCTGCCGCCCCCGTGGATTTCCCGGGGGCTTTTGCTATCATGTGCCATCGTTTTTCCGGCGCACCCGGATCTGACTCGTTTTCAAGGATTCCGCCATGCAACCTCTCAGCGGTCCCGGTGTGCCCGCGGGCGATCGTTCCTCTGTTAACCCGGCTAACGGCACCGGCCGCCCCGGCGCGGCACTGGGCGACCAGCCGCTCTCCCCGGCCCAGCGCACCACGCTGGAACGCCTGATCGTCCGGATCATGTCACTCAGCACGCTGAAAGCGCCCGAACTGTGGGCTGGCATACGTCACGAAGTGGGCGTGAAAAATGATGCCGAACTGCAGTCGCGCCACTTTCCGGCGGCGGAGCAGCATCTCAACAGCCGTCTGACGCAGGTGCAGAACAGCCACGCCACGCGCCAGCTGTTGCAGCAGCTGCTGGAAAAGCTGCCGCAGGGCAACAATCGTCAGGCGGTAAGCGACTTTATCCGTCAGCAATTTAACCAGACGGTGTTAAGCGCGCTGAGCCAGGATCAGCTGCGTCAGGTGCTGACCATGTTGCAGAACGGTCAGATGGCTATCCCGCAGCCGCAGCAGACGCGCACCACCGATCGCACCCTGCTGCCTGCCGAACAGCAGGCGCTTAACCAGCAGGTCACGCGCCTTGCCGCCGCGACCGGGGAATCGCCGGTAAAAGTGCTGGCCGACACGCTGAAACTGGTCAATCTGAAGAGCGGCGACCCGGTTCCGTCGCGCCACTTCCCGCTGCTGACGCAGTTTTTGCAGGTGCGCCAGACGCTGAGCCAGCACAGCGCGCCGACGCTGCAGCTGCTGGAAAGCTCGCTCAAACAGCCGCTGAGCCACGACGAGCAGCGTATGCTGGAGGATTACAGCCTGCAGCGCTTCCAGGCCACGCCGCAGACGTTGCTGACGCCAGCGCAGAGTCAGGATCTGCTGATGCTGCTGTTCAGCCGCCGCGCCGAGCGCAACAGCGAAACGCCGCTGGCCGACAGCGAGCTGCGTCCGCAGCCAATCTGGGCACCGTTTGTTGACATTCTGCCGCGTCCACTGGCGCAGCGCCCGGCGCTGACGCTGGTGCTCGGCCTGGCGCTGTTCTTCTTTTTGCTCTGGCTGCTGCTGTAGTTAAGCCATCGCACTCAGCAGCCGCACTCCGCCGCGGGTGCCGCGGCGGGCCACTCGCCTGCCGCCGCGCCCCACGCCATCGGGTGGCCGTCGCGCTTCCAGAAATCCAGCCCGCCAATCAGCTCTTTAACCTGAAACCCCAGCTCAGCCAGCTTTAGCGCCGCTTTGGTCGAACCGTTGCAGCCAATGCCGTCGCAGTAAGTCACATAGACGCGATGACGATCGAGCTGCGCGGTGCTGGCCGCATCCATCTCGCGATGCGGCAACGATAGCGCGCCGCAGATATGTCCGGCCTGATATGCGTCGCGGCTGCGGGCATCAATCACCATAATCTGCGTGACGCCCTGCGCCAAATCCGCCGCCAGATCCCAGGCATCGGTGTAATAGCTGAGTTTGTGCTGCAAATGAGCCACGCTGTGCTGCGGGCTGGCGGGCGGATAAAACAAAACGGCTGACATGGCATTCTCCTGTTGTGATGTCCCTGCAGTGTACGGCAAAGTGGTCTGCATCCTGATACCACTTTGACCGTAGCGATAAGACCATTATGCACCATGCCTTTTTGCCGCTGTTTCGCCATCAGACGCAGGGCGGCTTACGTCAGCGGCTGTGCGCTACGCTGCGCCAGGCCATTGTCAGCGGCCATTTGCGCTTCGGGCAGAAGCTGCCTTCGAGCCGCCAGCTGGCTGCCGATCTGGCGCTGTCACGCGTGACAGTCGAAGCCGCCTACAGCCAGCTGGAGAGCGAAGGCTACGTGCAGCGGCACAGCGGACGCGGCACCTTCGTCGCTATCGCCCTGCCACTACCGGCGGAAAAGGCGACAGCGCAGCGCGCACCGCGCTTTTCGCGCCGCGGCGAGCAGGTGCTGGCGACCGGTGGCTGCCAGGATCCCCCTTTTCCCCTTGCCTTTGCCGCCGGATCACCGGATCTGCGCGCGTTTCCGCACCGCCAGTGGCAGCGGCTGAGCCACAGCGTACAGCGCGCGCTGGGCAGTCAGGTGATGGGCTATGGCGATCCGCTCGGTTATGCGCCGCTGCGCCAGGCGGTGGCGGATTATCTGGCGCTGTCGCGCGGCGTGCGCTGTTCGGCTGAGCAGGTCATCATGCTCACCAGTTCACAGCAGGCGCTGCAGCTGCTGGCGCTGATGTTTCTGGATGCAGAGGATGAAGTGTGGCTGGAGGAGCCGGGCTACCGTGGCGCGCGGAACGCCTTTCTCTCCGCCGGTGCCCGCTGCCGTGCCATGCCGCTGGACGATCAGGGCGCGCTACCACTCAGCGGCCGGGCGCAACTGGTGTATCTGACGCCCGGCCACCAGTATCCGACCGGCACACCGATGAGCCTCGCGCGACGGCTGCAGTGGCTGGCGTGGGCACGTCAGCACGATAGCTGGCTGATCGAGGATGACTACGACAGTGAATTTCATTATGACGGTCGCCCGGCGCCGGCGCTGCAGGGCATGGAAGCCGATAGCCGGGTCATCAGCCTGGGGACTTTTTCCAAAACCCTGTTTCCATCGCTGCGGCTGGCGTGGATGGTGGTGCCCGCGGCGCTGGTGACGGCGCTGGGTCGCGCACGCAGCGTACTGGACGGCCACAGCGCCCTGCTGCCGCAGGCGATCACCGCCGAATTTATCCAGCAAGGCTATTTCGCCAGCCACCTGCGGCTGATGCGTCAGCTCTATCATAGCCGGCGCGATCGGCTGCTGACACAGATCGAACAGCACCTGCAGCCGTGGCTGCGGCCGCTGCCGGCGACAGGCGGGTTGCAATTGACAGTTGAGTTATTACAGGGAGATGAGGCGCGGCTCACGCAACAGGCGCAGGCCGACGGTCTGCTGCTGCCGCCGCTGTCACCCCTTTACGCCGGCGCATCGAAACAGCAAGGCTGGATACTCGGCTTTGCCGCGTTGACGCCCGGCGAAATTGACCGCGCCTGCGCGAAGCTGGTAAGGCTGCTGGCAACCTGAATCCGTCAGCGACAAAAACAACAAAGGCCGGATTAACCGGCCTTTGAGCATTAGCGTAAGCGTTACGCCTGGTATTTACGCAGGGTCAGCGTGGCGTTGGTGCCACCGAAGCCGAAGCTATTGGACATCACCGTGGTCAGCGCTTTTTCGGTTGGCTGCGTCACAATGTTCATGCCCTTCGCTGCGTCATCCAGCTGTTCCACGTTAATGCTTGGCGCGATGAAGCTGTGCTCCAGCATCAGCAGAGTGTAAATCGCTTCCTGCACACCTGCCGCACCCAGCGAGTGACCGGTCATGGCTTTGGTCGCAGAGATGTATGGCGTGTTGTCGCCAAACACTTCGCGAATCGCGCCCAGCTCTTTCACGTCGCCGACTGGCGTTGACGTGCCGTGAGTGTTGAGGTAGTCGATTGGCGTATCCAGACCCTGCATCGCCATCTTCATGCAACGCACCGCGCCTTCGCCTGACGGTGCCACCATGTCAGCGCCGTCAGAGGTTGCGCCGTAGCCGACGATCTCAGCGTAGATGTGGGCACCACGCGCCAGCGCATGCTCCAGCTCTTCCACTACCACCATACCGCCGCCGCCGGCGATCACGAAACCGTCACGGCTGGCATCGTAAGTACGCGACGCTTTTTCCGGGGTTTCGTTGTATTTAGTCGAGAGCGCGCCCATGGCGTCGAACTCACAGGCCATTTCCCAGCTCAGCTCTTCGCCGCCGCCAGCAAATACCACATCCTGTTTGCCCAGCTGAATCTGCTCCACCGCGTTGCCGATGCAGTGTGCTGACGTCGCGCACGCCGAGCTGATGGAGTAGTTGACGCCGTGGATTTTGAACGGAGTAGCCAGGCAGGCAGAGACGCCGGACGCCATCGCTTTGGTCACCACGTACGGGCCAACGCCTTTCAGGCCGCGCGGGCCACGCATCGCGTCGGCACCGAACACCTGATAACGCGGGGAACCGCCACCGGAACCGGCAATCAGACCAACACGCGGGTTGTTCTGGTACTGCTCATCCGTCAGGCCGGAATCTTTGATTGCTTCTGCCATCGACAGATAGGCATAGATTGAGGCATCACTCATGAAACGCACGATTTTGCGATCGATGAGCCCGTTAGTGTCCAGTTTGACGTTACCCCATACATGGCTGCGCATGCCGGCATCTTTCATCTCTTCGGAGAAAGTGATTCCGGAACGGCCTTCACGCAGGGAAGCCAGCACTTCCTGCTGGTTATTACCAATACTGGAAACGATACCCAGGCCAGTAATCACTGCACGTTTCATTCAATAGTCCTCATTCCACTTCTTTTGGATTGACGTGCACTCTAGCTTACAGTTGTACGCCGAACAAGTCCGATCAGCCATTTCCTTTTGTAAATTTGCGTCATGTGACGCCACTCGCTAAAATCGCGCCACTGCCTGAAAAATGAGCCTTTCCCGTGAAGTTATCCCCGGTTGAACACGCGCAATTAAACTGGAACGATCAGGGTACACCTGTTTCCCGAGCGTTCGACGACGTCTATTTCTCCAACGACAACGGACTGGAGGAGACGCGCTATGTGTTCCTCGACGGTAACCATCTTCCGCAGCGATTTGCCGCCCATCCGCGCGATCTGTTCATCGTTGCCGAGAGCGGTTTTGGCACCGGACTCAACTTTCTTACCCTGTGGCAGGCGTTCGATCGCTTCCGCGCCGCCCATCCGCAAGCCGGCTTGCGCCGCCTGCACTTCATCAGCTGCGAAAAATACCCGCTGACCCACGCCGATCTGGTGAGCGCGCACGCGCACTGGCCGCAACTGGCCCCGTGGGCCGGACAGCTACAGCAGCAGTGGCCGCTGGCCCTGCCCGGCTGTCAGCGCCTGCTGTTCAATGGCGGCGAGGTGACGCTGGATCTGTGGCTGGGTGATATTAACGCGCTGATTGATACTTTTGATGACAGCCTCAACGGCCAGGTTGACGCGTGGTTTTTAGATGGCTTCGCGCCGGCGAAAAATCCGGAGATGTGGACGCCTTCGCTGTTCGCCGCCATGGCGCGGCTGGCGCGTCCCGGCGGCACCTTCGCCACCTTTACCTCGGCGGGCTTTGTGCGGCGGGGCTTACAGCAGGCCGGGTTCAGCGTGGCGAAGCGCAAAGGGTTCGGCCACAAGCGTGAAATGCTGACCGGCGTGCTGGACAGCGCCCCCGGGCAGCTAGCGGCTCAGCCGTGGTATGCGCGTCCGCAGGCCACCAGCCGCGAGGTGGCGCTGATTGGCGGCGGCGTGGCCAGCGCGGTGCTGGCGCTGGCGCTGCTGCTGCGTGGCTGGCAGGTTACGCTGTACTGCGCCGATGCCGCCCCGGCGCTCGGCGCATCGGGTAACCGTCAGGGCGCGCTTTATCCGCTGCTTAACCAGCACGATCATGCGCTCGCCACGTTTTTCCCGGCGGCATTCAGCTTTGCCCGCCGCCTGTACGATGCGCTGCCGGTGATGTTCGAACATCAGTGGAGCGGCGTGCTGCAGCTCGGCTGGGATGCCAAAAGCGCGGAGAAGATCGCGCAGATGCTGAGCATGGATCTGCCGCACGAGCTGGCGCACGGCGTCAGCCCGCAGCAGGCGCAACAGCTGGCCGGCGTCGATCTCGACTGCGGCGGTATTTTCTATCCGCAGGGCGGCTGGCTGTCGCCGTCACAGCTCACCAGCAATCTGCTGGAGTATGCCCAGACTCAGGGGCTGCGCATGCACTGGCTGCATCGCGTGACGCAACTGGTCCGCCAGCAGGCAGGCTGGACGCTCCAGTTCGCCCAACAGCCTGCGGTAAGCCATCAGCAGGTGGTGCTGGCCAACGGCCATGCGCTGCAGGCGATCGGGCAAAGCCGCGATTTGCCGGTGTATGCGGTGGCCGGTCAGGTCAGCCATGTGCCGACCAACGCGGCGCTGAACCCGCTGCGCACCGTGCTGTGTTACGACGGCTATCTCACCCCGGTCAGCCCGAACTTTGCCACGCACTGCATCGGTGCCAGCTACCATCGCGGTGAGACGGTAACCGCTTTCCGCGCCGACGATCAGCAGGAGAATCGCCAGCGGCTGATTAACTGTCTGCCGCAGGTCAGCTGGCCGACGCAGGTTGACGTCAGCGCTGATGAAGCGCGCAGCGGCGTGCGCTGCGCCACGCGCGATCACCTGCCGATGAGCGGCAGCGTGCCGGATTACGCGGCGACGCTCAGTGAGTATGCGGATCTAGCGGCGCAGCGCGCGCGCGGCGAGCAGATTGCGGAAGCGCCGGTGCATCCCGGCCTGTTCGTGCTTGGCGCACTGGGGTCGCGCGGACTGTGCAGCGCGCCGCTGGCAGCAGAAGTGCTGGCGGCGCAAATGAGCGGCGAGCCGCAGCCGCTGGACAGCAGCACGCTGGCGGCGCTGCATCCCAACCGTTACTGGGTGCGCAAATTGCTTAAAGGGAAAAAGGCAGGACGCTAAAGCGCGGGGCGAGCGATCGCCCCGGCCAGTCAGGCAGTGAGGCGCGCCTGGGTAAACAGGTTATCCCACATGCCCACCACCAGCGCCTGGTCGCGCGGCGACAGCTCACCGGCGGCGATGGCGTTTTGCAGGCTGTTGGTGACCTGAATCTGCAGCGCTTCCGGCGTGTGTTCGCCGCTCTGCTCAATTTCCGCTACTGCCAGCGTCAGATGGCCACGCAGATAACCGCTGGCAAACAGTTCGTCGTCGCTGGCGTGTTCGACCATATCGTCAATCAGCGCCAGAATGCGGGACTCGAATTCTACGATCATCTTCTCATCATCCTTCATTTATCGGAGTGCGGCTCACAGATCTTCCGGCCACGGAAACTGTGCCGCCGTCAGTGCAGGCGTACCATAATAGCTGGCTAACGCATCAATAAAGCGCGCCGGACGCGCCGGAATGCCGTGCTGCAGATAATGCATTACCTGTGCATGCACCTTACGCTGAAACGCGATGCGATCCGGTTCACAATCGCCGTCGAGATTGTCACAGCTGACGTTAAAGGGAAAGCCGGCTGCCACACAGAACAGCCACTCCAGCGCCTGCGGCTTAATTTCCACCGCTTCAAACTGGCCCTGCGTTTGCGCATCGCGCCCGTCCGGGCAATACCAGTAACCAAAATCCACCAGCTTGCGCCGCGCTTCACCGGCAATACACCAGTGCGAAATTTCGTGCAGCGCGCTGGCGTAAAAGCCATGGGCAAACACCACGCGGTGCCACGGTGAGGTGTCATCCGCTGGAAGATAAATAGGTTCATCATCGCCTTTAATTAGACGCGTCTGAAAATCGTCAGCAAAACAGCCGTCAAAAATCTCCACCAGCTGCTGATAATGGTGCTCTTTACTCATAATATTTTAATCTTTAAATAAACCGCCGCCATTGTCGCACTGGCGGCCGGTTTTGACGAGTGCGGATTACAGTGCGGCAAACCAGGCGAGAATGACACTGCCGTGGCTGTCCCACAACAGCTTAGCGCTCATCACGGCAGACACCGTCACCACCATCGGGCGAATCAGCTTCTGACCGCGGCTCAGCACCAGCCTGGCGCCGAGGCGTGCGCCAATAAACGCCCCCAGCAGCATAATCACGCCGGTGCCCCACACCACCTTGCCGCCGAACATAAAGAACAGCAGACTGGCGAAGTTAGAGGTGAAATTTAGGATTTTGGCGTGGGCGGTGGCTTTCGCCAGATTGAAGCCGCAAAGCGTGACGAAGGCCAGCGCATAGAACGAGCCGGCACCCGGGCCGAAGAAGCCATCGTAAAAGCCGACGCAGCCGCCGCCCACCAGCGCAAACGCCAGGCCGTGCAGACGCTGCTCGCGATCGGCCTCGCCAAGACGCGGCATCAGCAGGAACCACAGCCCGATGCTGATCAGCAGCAGCGGCAGTATCTGGCGCAGTATCTCAGCCTGAATATGCTGAATCAGCAGCGTTCCGCCAATCGCGCCGAGAAAGGTCATGGCGATATTCAGCCGCTGCTCGCGCAGTTTCACCGCGCCGCGCCGTACAAAATAGAGGCTGGCCGAGAAGGAGCCGCCGACCGATTGCAGCTTGTTGGTCGCCAGCGCCTGCGCCGGCGAAAGACCGGCCGCCAGCAGCGACGGCACGGTCAGCAGACCGCCACCGCCAGCAATGGAATCAATAAAGGCCGCCAGCACCGCGACCAGAAACAGCACGCCAAGTACCACCGGGCTGACAACAAACAGATCCATCTCAGGTTCCTACAGTAGATGCTTATCAAGTAACGCCTGGCAGGAAGGCGGCAACGGCGGCGGCGACTTCTTCACCGGCGGCGTAGTGCCCGGCTTCTTCGGCAGGAACCAGCTCTCCAGCTCTGCGCCGCAGCCATCGCCCGGCGGCGGTGGCGCCTGATCTTCACACTCCAGGCTGCCCGGCGGACAGCGCAGGCGCACGTGCATGTGTGCCCGGTGGGCGAACCACGGCCGCACTTTGTTGAGCCACGCACGATCGTTACCGGCATCGGCACAAAGCTGCTTTTTAATTGCCGGATTGACGAAGATGCGCGTGACGTCGTCATCTTTCGCCGCCAGCTTGATCAGGCTGTCGATCTGCGGCTGCCAGTGACGCGCAATCACCTGGCGGTCGTCCGGCCCAACCAGATCGAGCGGCTGCGGCTTCAGCAGCTGCTGTGCCGTCCAGCGGCTCTGCGGCAGCTGCAGCCAGATATCCACGTCGAGACCGGTCTGATGGCTGGCGTGGCCGCTGCTAAAGCGTCCGCCGGCGGCCATGCCCATATCACCAATCAGCACCTGGCCCAGCTGCAGCTGGTGCGCCTGGGTGCTGAGGCGCTGGATAAAGGCGATCAGGTCCGGATGGCCGTAATAGCGTCGCTGATCCTGACGCATCACCTGATAGTTAGGCGAGTTGAGCGGCAGCTGCTGCGCCCCGACGATACAGCCGTTGGCAAAGCTGCCGATGGACTGCGGGCTGCCGGCAATCGGTTGATGGATTTGCTGCCACGGGGTGGCAGCCAGGCTGGCCGCACTGCACAGCAGCGCGGCAAGGGAGAGAAGCAGGCGGCGCATCATGCGGCTTACCAGCGCGGGACGCTGCTGTTAACGTCAGCGTTCTGCCCACGCTGGCGCAGCAGGTGATCCATCAGCACAATCGCCATCATCGCTTCCGCGATCGGGACCGCGCGGATGCCAACACAGGGATCGTGACGGCCTTTGGTGATCATCTCCACTTCCGCGCCGTCGCGGGTGATGGTGTTGCCCGGCACGGTGATGCTGGAAGTGGGCTTCATCGCCAGGTTGGCGCTGATGGTCTGACCGCTGCTGATCCCGCCGAGAATGCCGCCGGCATGGTTGCTTTGAAAACCATTGCTGCGGATTTCATCACGGTGCTGACTACCGCGCTGGTTGATTACCGCGAAACCATCACCGATCTCCACGCCTTTCACCGCGTTGATGCTCATCAGCGCGTGCGCCAGATCGGCGTCAAGGCGATCGAACACTGGCTCACCGAGGCCCGGCGGCACGTTTTCGGCCATCACCGTGACTTTGGCACCGATGGAGTCACCCTCTTTTTTCAGCGCGCGCATCAGTTCGTCCAGCGCATCGAGTTGGTCGGCATCGGGGCAGAAAAACGGGTTATCTTCCACGATACTCCAGTCTTTCAGCTCGCAGGCGATGTCGCCAATTTGCGCCAGATAACCGCGCACCACGATGCCGTGCTTCATATGCAGATACTTTTTAGCAATGGCACCGGCCGCCACGCGCATGGCGGTTTCGCGGGCCGAGGAGCGGCCGCCGCCGCGATAGTCGCGCAGGCCATATTTCTGTTCGTAGGTGTAATCCGCATGGCCGGGACGGAACAGATCTTTAATCGCGCTGTAATCCTGCGAACGCTGGTCGGTGTTTTCAATCAGCAGACCGATGGAGGTGCCGGTGGTGACGCCTTCAAACACGCCGGACAAAATCTTCACCTGATCCGGCTCGCGGCGCTGGGTGGTATAGCGCGAAGTGCCGGGACGACGGCGGTCAAGATCGTGCTGAATATCGGCTTCGGTCAGCGGGATGCCGGGCGGCACACCATCAACAATGCAGCCAAGCGCAATACCGTGCGACTCGCCAAAGGTGGTAACGCGAAAAAGTTGTCCGATGCTGTTTCCGGCCATGGGGGTTCCTTGTTGCGATGTTGCGGGCGAGCGCTCGCCCCGATTTTTAGTCTTTATAGAATGAGAAGTGCGACTGCGCTGCGACGATTTGATCGCGCGTCAGCATGAACACGCCGTCACCGCCGTTATCAAACTCCAGCCAGGTAAAGGGCACGTCCGGATACTGCTCCATCATGTGCACCATGCTGTTACCAACTTCGCAAATCAGCACGCCCTGCTCACTGAGGTAGTCCGGCGCGCAGGCCAGGATGCGGCGCACCAGCTTCAGGCCGTCGCTGCCCGCGGCCAGACCGAGCTCCGGCTCGTGGCGATATTCGTTCGGCAGGTCGTCCATGTCTTCGGCATCGACGTAGGGCGGATTGGTGACGATCAGATCATATTTAACCTGCGGCAGATTGCGGAACAGATCGGCGCGAATCGGCGTGACGTGATGCAGCAGCCCGTGCTCTTCAATATTCTGTTCAGCCACGGCCAGCGCGTCGGTGGAGATATCCACGGCATCCACTTCCGCTTCCGGGAAGGCGTACGCACAGGCGATGGCGATGCAGCCGCTGCCGGTGCACATGTCGAGAATATGGCGCGGCGCGCCGTCGATCAGGCCGGCAAAGCGGTTTTCGATCAGCTCGCCAATCGGTGAACGCGGCACCAGCACGCGCTCATCGACATAGAATTCATGGCCGCAGAACCAGGCTTTGTTGGTGAGGTAGGCCACCGGAATGCGCTCGTTAACGCGACGGATTACGCGTTCCACGATGCGGTGACGTTCGCTGGCGGTCAGGCGCGCGTGGCGCATGTCTTCCGGAATATCCAGCGGCAGCCACAGCGTCGGCAGCACCAGTTGGACCGCTTCGTCCCAGGGATTGTCCGTGCCGTGGCCGTACCAGATGCCCGCCGCCGAAAAGCGGCTTACTGCCCAGCGCAGCATATCCTGAATGGTGTGCAGTTCGTTCACTGCCTCATCGACGAAAATCTTGTCCACGTAGCCCTCCGCAGGCCATAAAATCAATCGGCCGATAGTGTGCCATGAAGCCGGGCAGAATTCAGCGCAGCGAGGTGAAAAAGCTGACATTTGTTGACGCTTAGCGGTAAGGTAACGGCCAGACACCCGCCATTTCTGATGATTCACTAAGACATGAGTAAAAAGACGCCGCTAAGCCAGGACGACCAGGCGCTGTTCCGCCAGCTAATGAGCGGTACGCGCCAGCTGAAACAGGATACGATCGTGCACAAACCGGCAGCGAAAAGCCGTGAAGTGCCGCTGAAGCGGCTGCTGTCTGAGCAGGCCGATAACAGCCATTATTTCTCCGACGAGTTTCAGCCCCTGCTCTCCAGCGACGGGCCGACGCGCTATGTACGCGCCGACGTCAGCCATTACGAGCTGAAAAAATTACGGCGTGGCGATTACACGCCAGAGATTTTTCTCGATCTGCACGGGTTAACCCAGCTTCAGGCGAAACAGGAACTCGGCGCGCTGATTGCCGCCTGCCGCCGCGAGCATATTTTCTGTGCCAGCGTGATGACCGGCCACGGCAAGCACATTCTCAAGCAGCAAACCCCGCTGTGGCTGGCACAGCATCCGCACGTGATGGCGTTTCACCAGGCACCCAAACTGTTTGGCGGCGACGCCGCGCTGCTGGTATTGATTGAAGTCGAAGAGTGGCAGCCGCCGGAATTACCCTGACCGGCAAAGGGACTGCGAGTGGGAAATAAAGTGATCTCTATTATTCCCCAAAATAATTCAGGTTGCAGCAAGGCGGCAAGGAAATGAATCCCCAG
The DNA here is from genome assembly GCF_016643525.1 of Pantoea sp. Morm. Classification (NCBI taxonomy): domain Bacteria; kingdom Pseudomonadati; phylum Pseudomonadota; class Gammaproteobacteria; order Enterobacterales; family Erwiniaceae; genus Pantoea; species Pantoea sp. Morm. The sequence goes on from NZ_VOQX01000054.1 coordinate 17,064, forward strand.
GAGCTTATGTGAGTAAGTGACTGGGGTGAATTGACGCAGCCAACGCAGCTGCAGCCTGAAGTATGAAGGGGAATTACATGGCTTTGGCTAATTTGGCCGGACTCACCTGCCACGCCAGCTTGCCTTCACAGGCGTCGGCATCAAACTCCACGCAGGCAATGGCGGAGGTGGCGAACATCGGTGGCGCTTCCTGCGGGCAGAGTTCGGAAACCAGATAGCCGACCAGCGGCAGATGCGAAATCACCAGCACCGCGTGCGCACCCTGCACCGCCAGCGCCTGTAAATGGCAGGCGACCATGCCCGGATCGCCACCTGGCGTCAGTTCTGGCAGCACTTCCTGCCCTTCCGGCAGTTTCAGCGCTTCACGTACCGTGGCGAGCGTTTGCCCGGCGCGCAGATAAGGGCTGACCAGCACCTTATCGATTCCCGGCGTCTGACCATTCAGCCAGCTCGCCATCTGACGTGATTCGTCGCAGCCACACAGGGTGAGAGGACGAACCGCATCACTCGCTGCTTCCAGAGCTGCGTCGCCGTGACGCATGATAAAAACTTGCATAAAGCACCGCTGTTGTTTGTCGATATCGCCGGGTACCACAGCACCAGACGCGTCATTCTGCGAATGAACGCTGTGTTTTACCCCAATGGCTTGAGTATAGTCAACCGGTTGTTTATTAAATAAGCACATCTCAGAATGGTGCCGCGCCAGGCACTGCGCGGCCCCGATTCTAACCCGCTGAATCCGTGCGGCTATTCATGAATGTGCAGAAGTGTAAAAATTCGTTTTCCCTTCTGACATTGCCACTAACGCGTCACAGGGCGTAAAACGCTCGCCGTATTGCTGCATTAATGTACGTAATGTATTGACGATCTCGGCCGCGCCGCGCTGGTCAATATAGCGAAACGGCCCGCCGAGAAACGGCGGAAACCCGATGCCAAACACTGCCGCGATGTCGCCGTCGCGGGCACTGCGGATCACCGCTTCGTCGAGACAACGTACCGCCTCGTTAAGCATCAGCATCACACAGCGCGTGGCGATCTGCTGCTCGCTCTGTTTCGCCTGGGGTTTTAACTGCAGCAGGCGGTACAGACTGGCATCGGCCTGACGTTTGCGCGGCCAGCGCGTGCGCTGATAATCATAAAAACCTTTCTGGTTTTTGCGCCCTTTGCGATCGTCGGCCAGGATAGCGCTCACCGCCTGCGGCGCGCTGAAGCGTGAACCGTAGGCCTGTTCGAGAATCGGGCTGATTTTGCTGCCGACATCAATACCGACTTCATCCAGCAGCTGCAGAGGGCCGACCGGGAAACCAAATTTCACCAGTGCGCTATCAATGTGTTCAATGGGCTCGCCCTCCAGCAGACAGCGCATGGCTTCATTTATATAGGGCGCGAGAATGCGGTTAACATAAAAGCCGGGACGGTCAGCCACCACCACGGCGGTTTTGCCCTGACGACGCGCCAGATCCACCGTGGTGGCCAGCGTCTGTGCTGAGGTGCCGCTATGCGGAATCACCTCGACCAGCGGCATCTTGTCTACCGGGCTGAAGAAGTGCAGACCGATAACATTCTCCGGGCGCTGCGCGCCGGCGGCGATCTGCGCAATCGGCAGCGAGGAGGTGTTAGACGCAAAGATGGTATGCGACTGACAGTGTTCTTCAATCTCGGCCACCATTTGCTGCTTCAGCGCCAGATCCTCAAACACCGCTTCGATCACCAGATCGCGCTGGCGGAAGCCCTGATAATCGGTGCCGCCGCTGATGCGCGCCATCTGCTGCTGGCGTTCCGCCGGCTTGAGCTGGCGCCGTTTTACCTTTTTGCTCAGCAAATCCCAGCTGTACTGCAGCGCGTGGTTAACGCCGTTCAGGTTGATATCGCGGATTCGCACCGGCAGACCGGCTTTCAGCGCGGTGACGCTGGCAATCCCACCGCCCATCAGCCCGCCGCCCAGCACGCCAATCTGCTGCAGCGGGCGCGGCGGCGCATCCGCCATCGGCTCTTTCTTCAGGGCGGTGGACGCAAAAAACAGGCTGCGCAGCGCGGCCGACTGCGCGGTCATCGCCAGCTCGCCAAACGCGCGCGCTTCCGCGGCGTGACCGGCGGCGCTGCCCTGCTCCAGCCCGATGCGTACCACCTGCAAAATGCGGTCGGTGGCCGGATAGTTACCGTGGGTTTTACCGTCGGTCTGGCGTTTGGCCAGCGTAAACAGCAGCGGACGCGCCAGCGGCCCCTGCAGCAGGCGATCGCGGCGCGACAGGCTGCGTGCGGCGTGCTTTCCTTTATGGACACGTGCCACGGCGGTTGCCAGCAGAATCGCCTGCGGCACCGCATCATCCACCAGACCAAGCTTTAGCGCCTGCTTAGCGCGCAGCTGTTTGCCGCTGAGGATCAGCGGCAGCGCCTGCTGCACACCAATCAGACGCGGCAACCGCTGGGTGCCGCCGGAACCGGGCAACAGGCCGAGCTGCACCTCCGGCAGGCCGAGACGGGTTTTCTCATCCAGCGAGCAGATGCGCGCATCGCAGGCCAGCGCCAGCTCCAGCCCGCCGCCAAGACAGGCTCCATGAATGGCGGCGACCACCGGGAACGGCAGCGCGGCGATCTCCGCCATCACTTCCTGTCCCTGCCGCGCCAGCGCTTCAGCCTGCTGCGCCGTTTCACAACGGGCGATCATGCTGATGTCCGCACCGGCGACAAAGTTGTCGCGTTTGCCCGAAATCAGCACGATGCCCGCCAGCTGCGCATCGCTGCGCGCCTCCGCCAGCACCGCGCGGATTTGCGGCACAAACTCCGCTTTCAGGGTGTTCATCTTTTCGCCCGGCACATCAATGGTGATCACCGCAACGTGATCCGGACGCATCTGTAAATGGAATGCAGATTCGCTCATTATTCGGCCTCCAGAACCATCGCGCTGCCTAATCCGCCAGCGGCACAGGCGGTCACCAGCCCTAAGCCGCCGCCGCGCCGCCGCAGCTCATGCAGCGTTTGCGTGATCATGCGCGCGCCGGTGGCGGCGAACGGATGACCGTAGGCGATGGAACCGCCCAGCACGTTGAAACGCGTCTCGTCGACTTCGCCCAGCGCGCGATCGCGCTTCAGCACCTCGCGCGCAAAGCGTTCATCGTTAAACAGCCTGAGGTTGGCCAGCGTCTGCGCGGCAAAGGCTTCATGCATGTCGATCAGCGTCAGATCGCCGAGGTTAATGCCGGCGCGATCCAGCGCCAGCGGTGATGCGTAAGCCGGTCCGAGCAACATGTCCTGCCAGACATCAATCGCGGCAAACGCATAGCTGCGCAGGTAACCGAGCGGTGTAATGCCCAGCTCACGCGCGCGCCCTTCGCGCATCAGAATCAGCGCCGCCGCGCCATCGGTCAGCGGCGTGCTGTTGGCCGCGGTGACCGAGCCGTGGCGACGGTCAAACGCCGGACGCAGCTTTGCATAATCCGCCGCACTGGCGTTAAAGCGAATGTTGTTGTCCTGCTCAATCGGTGCTTTCCACGGCGGCACAAACGCCGGCATCACTTCCTGTGCCAGCACGCCGGATTGCCAGGCCTGCGCGGCACGCTGGTGCGAGCGCAGCGCCAGTGCGTCCTGCTGCTCACGCGTAATACCGTGCGTTTTGGCCATCTGCTCGGCGGTGTCGCCCATGCGTAAGCCGGTGGAGTATTCCGCCACCGCCGGCGGCACCGGCAACAGATCGCGTGGGCGCAGGCGGCGTAAGATGTGTAATTTTTTGCTCAGGGTGCGGGCTTTGTTGAGATCAACCAGCGCGCGCGCCAGCGTTTTGCTGACGCCAATCGGCAGCACCGAGGAGGAGTCAGCGCCACCGGCAATACCTGCATCGATGGTCCCGGCCATCAGGCTTTCCGCCACGTTGGCCACCGCCTGAAAGCTGGTGGCGCAGGCGCGGCTCACGCTGTAGGCATCAGTGTGCACGCTCAGTCCGCTGCTCAGCACGATTTCACGCGCGATATTGGGGGCTTCCGGCATCTGCACCACCTGGCCGAACACCAGCTGATCGATCACCTCCACCGGCAATTCGCTGCGCGCCATTAATTCGCTGACCACCATGCGCCCCAGCTCCAGCGCCGGAATGCCGTGAAAGTCGCTTGCCTGGCGGGCAAACGGGGTGCGTAATCCGTGGGTAATGGCGATACGTTCGCCCTGACGCGTCAGCAGCGGCTGCGCTTTGCTCATTGCACTCACCTGTAATTTACGACCTGAGCATCATTGCCCAACAGGTCTGACCTGATCATCAGTGTTAACCAGGTGTTGCTAAGTCGCCAATAACAGGAGAAAAAAAGTGCGAGGAGTAACACGAAAAAGAGGCAACGCTGCCGAAAAAGCGGGTCGGCAGCGGCGGGATTAACGTAAGCCGAGCTGGAAAATCAGGGTTTCGGCCTGGCAGGCAAAGGTGAAATCGACGTCCAGGCGCACGCCGTCTGCTTCGTTGGTAAAGCGCGAATGAATCTCGCACGGATCGGACTCCACCTGGCGCGCTTTGGCGCTCAGCTCGGCCAGCATTGCTTCTGCCGCCTGACGGTCAGCGAACACGCCTGACCAGCTGGCGCTGCAATCGGTATTGTCCATCACGGTGCCTACGTCAACGCAGCAGCAGGCTGCCGTTTCGTTCGCACTACAGTTTCTAATGGCATCAGTCATGTTTTTCTCCTGACGATAAATCAACACTATCGGATCATTTTCTGCTGCAAAGTGTACGCCGGATGCCACGTCGCGGCTATCTTCCGCCCGCTAAGTGACGAATATCACACTAAAATTTGATCCAAAACAAATTTGACTCGCTATGCTGGAGCAGAACCGCAAGGATTTTGTTAAGCAGATCTGATTTTATCGATCAAAGCAGAAATATTTTAAAAACAATATTGCAACAAATACACAGGTCGGACCTATACTCGTCGCACTGGTCTGATATGTGTCTGTATCGTCAGTCCCTACAATCCGCCGTCCTTTGTTACGCGACGTAACTACGTTTAATAATAATTTAGATGAGGTTGTGGTCATGAACCATAAGAACCTGTTTGCAAAGTCAGCTGTGGCAGCTGCAGTGGCGCTCGTCTCTTCTCACGTCTACGCCGCAGGCTTTCAACTTAACGAATTCTCAGCAATCGGCCTGGGCCGCGCCTATTCCGGTGAAGGCGCCATGGGTGATACCGCCGCCTCTGCCAGCCGTAACCCAGCCACCATGGCCCTGATGGACCGCCCTTCTTTCTCTATCGGTGCCGTCTATATCGACCCGGAAGTGGATATCAGCGGTAACAGCCCGACCGGCAACAGCCTCAACGCCAGCAATATTGCGCCAAACCAGTGGATCCCGAACATCCATTATGTGCATCCGATTAACGATCAGTGGTGGATTGGCGCCTCGGCCACCTCGAACTACGGTCTGGCCACCGAATTTAATAACGGCTACACCGCGGGCGGCTTCGGTGGCAAAACCGATCTGATGACCGGCAACTTCAACCTCAGCACCGCTTATCGGTTAAATGATAACTTCAGCTTCGGCGTCGGCTTTGACGCGGTGTACGCCAAAGCGAAAATTGAGCGCTACGCCGGTGAAGCCGGTGCCCGCGCCGGTCTGCCGGCCGATACCCAGGTCGCGCACCTGAAAGGTGACGAATGGGGCTACGGCTGGAACGCCGGTATCCTGTATGAAGTGGATAAAAACAACCGCTTCGGCTTCACCTATCGTTCCAAAGTGAAGATCGATTTCGACGGCGACTATAAGAGCAATATCCCGCGCGCCTTCAACGGCACGCCGCAGGCGATTGCGCTGGGTCTGCCGTATGGTACCAGCGGCGCCACCATTCCGGGTTCGCTGACGCTGAACCTGCCGGAAATGTGGGAAGTGTCCGGCTGGCATAAAGTGGCGCCACAGTGGGCGGTGCACTACAGCCTCGCCTATACCAGCTGGAGCCAGTTCCAGGAGCTGAAAGCCACCGGCAGCAACGGCCAGACGCTGTTCTATAAAGATGAAGGCTACCGTGATGCATATCGCATCGCGTTAGGTACCACTTACAACTACGACGATAACTGGACGTTCCGTACCGGTATCGCGTTTGATGACAGCCCGGTGCCGGCGGATAAACGCTCCATCTCGATTCCGGATCAGGATCGCCTGTGGCTGAGCGCCGGTGCGTCTTACGCCTTCACGCCGGATGCGTCGGTGGATGTAGGGGTTTCCTATATGCACGGTCAGCACGTGACGGTGAAAGAAGGTCCTTATACCTTTAATTCCGAAGGTAAGGCCTGGCTGTACGGCGCTAACTTTAACTACAAGTTCTGATAATCAGTACAGCGGCCCATGCGGGTCGCCAGCTGAAAACAAAACGGCGACCTGTTGGTCGCCGTTGTCATTTACTGGGAGTCGATATCTTTTAAATCGTCCTGAATCGCGCTGGCGTTCGGGTTCTCCTCCGGCTTCAGCTTGCCGCCGCTGGCGAGGAAATCGTTACGCTGGAAATAGGCGTTGCGGATAAAGGCGTACGGATCCTGCTGCTGTCGGAGCAGGCCATCGGAATCAAGCAGCTGCGCGCGCGTTTCCACCCCTTCCAGCGTCCATTTACCGATCGACATCGGCCAGGTGAGCCAGCTCAGCACCGGATAAAGCGTATCGACGTAGTCGCCGCCATCCTGACGCACGGTAAAGCTGCCGTAACCTGGCAGCACCACGTACGGACCGTAGCCAACGCCATAACGGCCCAGCGTGCTGCCAAAGTGGTGCGGCACTTCACGCGCCAGCTGGGGATTAGCTTTGCCGGCGACGTCGATGAAACCGCCAAGGCCGAGCACGGTATTCAGGAAGAAACGGGTAAAGTGAATGCCCGCCTGACGCGGCTCGCCGACCAGAATCGAGTTTACCATGCTGGCCGGTTCATCAAGGTTACCGAGGAAGTTGCTCAGCCCGGTACGGGCCGGCACCGGCACGTAATCACGCCAGGCAACCGCCACCGGACGCACCACATAGGGATCCAGCACGTTGTAGTTGAAGTTAAACATCGTGCGGTTGAACCCTTCGAGCGGATCGCTGCGCTGCGCAGGCGTCGTCTCGTCGGCCGGTTTGGAACTGGCACATCCCACCAGCAGTAAACTGGCCAGCGCCAGGCCGGTCAGGCGATTATTCATTCTTCTCTCCCTGTGCAGATAAAAGGTGTATCGCTTCAGGGCTGCTGCTGATTGACCTCAACAGCCATCGGCTGGTGACCATCCCAGGGGGTGACCGCGCTTAAACCAAACCAGTCGCCGGACTGCGGATTAGCACTACCATCGCGCGAAATGCGCACCCTGACCTGCACCTGATGCTGCGCCGAAAGCAGGCGATCCGGCATCATGGCGTTGCTGTCATCCAGCGTAAGCGATAGCGGGAAGTGGCTGAGCGGTAAACGCTTTACAGCCACAGGCACCGGTGAAACACCGTCAGACACAGAAATATACAACACTCCGCCCGGCGGTAACATTTTTTCTGCCTCTGGCGTTAAGCTCACCGTCAATGCCAGCTGGCTATTTTGCTGTCCCGCGTCGGTTTTCGCTTGTTCAATGCTGCGCTCTATCATGGTAATGCGTCGATCGCCGGCCGGCAGCAGCTTCAGCATCACCTGCCAAGCGCCAATCGCTTCGCCATACTGCTGCTGCTCAAAGGCATTGAACGCCAGCAGACTGAGGGTGCGCACGTTGCTGTGGTCGCGCTTCAGCAGGTCTTTCAGCAGCATATTGGCCTGGCGGTTATCCTGCGGATCGCTGGAGCGCGTCAGCACTTCGGCATAATCCTGCTGCAGTTCAAGGTTGTCCGGCGCCAGCTGCAAAGCGTGCTCAAAGGCCTGGCTGGCATCGGTGGCGTTGTTCAGCACCATGCCGAGGCGACCCAGCATCGCCCAGTCATTGAGGTTTTGCGGATCGTTTTGCAGCGAGGTGCGCAGGCCGAGCTGCAGACGCGCCAGCTCTTCCATGGTCAGCGGCTGCGCATTGGGATCCATCACCCGGGCGCGCAGCGCCGGGTACTCCTGCTGCACGCTCTGCCAGCCCGCCAGCTGGGCGAGGCCACCGGTTTTCAGATAGACGCCCACCGACACCAGCACCAGCACGATCACGCCCGGCAGCAGTACCCAGCGGCTGCTGTGATGCGCGCGTGCCGCCGTGTCGCCCGGCACGTCGGTCAGCAGCGTTTGCTGCAGTTCGCGCACCATCTCCGGACGCTCACTGACCACGCCCTCGGCTTCATCATGCTCCAGCTCGCGCAGGCGCTGCTGATAAAAATCGGTGTTCAGGCGATCGCGATCGCCGCTGCTGGCCTGACGCTGCCGCCAGCCGGCACCGACAAACAGTGCCGTCGCCGCCGCCAGTAAAATAATCAGGGTAATCCAGAATCCAGTCATTACGGCTTCCCGTCACGCTTCAGAATCGCCGCAAGGCGCTGTTGTTCATCGTCATCCAGCTCGCTGCGCGCGTTGCCGCGTCGGCTGCGCAGAATAATAATCAGCCCGCCGAGCACCACAAACAGCGCCGGCCCAACCCACAGAATCAGCGTCGACGGCGTCACCGGCGGTTCATAAGTGACGAAGTTGCCATAACGCGCCACCATGTAATCAATGATCTGCTGGCGGCTCTGGCCCTGCTTCATCAGCTCATACACTTTTAGCCGCATGTCGGCGGCAATCATCGCGTTGGAGTCGGCAATACTGTTGTTCTGGCACTTCGGGCAGCGCAGCGATGCGGTTAGCTCGCGATACTGCTCCTCCTGCTGGACCGAATCGAACTGATAAGTATCGATTGCGGCCCACAGGCTGGTGCTCAGCAGCAGACCCGCGAGCAACATAAGCAGTTGCTTCATACGCCGGCCTCCTTGCTGTATTTCTGCCACAGCGGCTTCAGCTCTTCATTCCACACCCGGTCGTTCATGTCGCCGGCGTGGCGGTAACGGATAATGCCGTGGCCGTCGATCAGGAAGGTCTCCGGCGCGCCGTAGACGCCGAGATCCAGACCGAGCATGCCGTCGCCGTCATACAGGCTCAGCGCATACGGATTGCCGAGCGTGTTAAGCCAGGTGACGGCTTTGCTGCGGTCGTCTTTGTAATTGAGGCCAACCACGCGAATGCCCTGCTCCGCCAGCGTGTTGAGATATTGATGTTCGGCGCGGCAGGTCGGACACCAGGTGGCCCAGACATTCAGCAGCAGCGGTTTGCCATCGGTCAGCACCTGCTGGTTATAGATTTTACCTGGCTGATCCAGCGCTTCGAGTTTAAACACCGGCACCGGTTTACCGATCAGCGCCGATTCGAGGCGCGTAGGATCGTCACCGCTGGCGTTGCGCGTCAGCTGCCACAGCAGCGCCGCCGCCAGCAGCAGAAACAGGACTAAAGGAATAAACAGGATCTTTTTATTCATGCCAGTTCCTCGCGCTGTGCTTTTTTGCGCGAGCGATAGCGCGGATCGAGCAGGCACAGCAGGCCGCCCACCGCCATAAACACGCCGCCGAACCAGATCCAGCGCACAAAGGGTTTGTAATAAATACGCACCGCCCAGGAACCGTCATCCAGCTCTTCGCCCAGCGCCGCGTAGAGATCGCGCGTGAAGCCGCCGCTGATCGCCGCTTCCGTCATCATGGTGCGCGCTGCGGTATAGAAGCGCTTCTCTGCATGCAGCACCGCTTCTGGCTTACCGTTGCGTGTGATATCGATAATCGCCACGCCGCCGCTGTAGTTGGGGCCCTGCAGATTGTGCACGTCACGGAAAATAAAGTGATAGTTGTGGATATCCACGCTGTCGCCGGCCTTCATGCGCACGTCACGCTCAACGCTGTATTGGGTGCTGAAGGCAATGCCCACCACCGTCACCGCCACGCCAAGATGGCCCAGCACCATGCCCCAGTGGCTGCGCGACAGATGGCGCAATCCCGCCAGAAAACGATGCCGATGGGTAGCGCGTTCGTGCAGCTCCATCAGCGTCAGCAGGATCACCCAGATGGCCATCAGCAGGCCAATCACCGTCATCGCTTCGATGCGATCCTGCAGCAGCCACGGCAGCACGATCGACAAAATCAGCGTCACCAGCAGCCCCACGCCGAGCCGCTTCCACAGCTTTTGCGGCTCATCACGGCGCCAGCGCACCAGCGGCCCGATGCCGAGCATCAGCGCGAACGGCGCCATCAGCCAGGTGAACATGGTATTGAAGAACGGCTCGCCAACCGAAATGCTGCCCAGCCCGAGCTGTTTATGCACCAGCGGCAGCAGCGTACCGAGCAGCACCACCAGCATTGCGGCAATCAGCAGCACGTTGTTGCCGAGCAGAAAGGATTCGCGCGACCAGGCTTCGCTTTGCACGCGGCTACGCACCTGGCCCCCTTTCAGGGCGTACAGCAGCAGCGAACTGCCAATGACAATCACCAGGAAGGCGAGGATAAACATACCGCGCGCCGGATCCGAGGCGAACGAGTGCACCGACACCAGCACGCCGGAACGCACCAGGAAGGTACCCAGCAGGCTTAATGAGAACGCGGTAATCGCCAGCAGCACCGTCCATGACTTAAAGCTGCCGCGCTTTTCTGTCACCGCCAATGAGTGCATCAGCGCAGTACCGGCCAGCCACGGCATAAAGGAGGCGTTTTCGACCGGATCCCAGAACCACCAGCCGCCCCAGCCGAGTTCGTAATACGCCCACGCGGAACCGAGCACGATACCAATAGTCAGAAATACCCATGCCGCGGTGGTCCACGGACGTGACCAGCGCGCCCAGGCGGTATCCAGCCGGCCAGCCATCAGCGACGCAATGGCAAAGGCAAACGCCACCGAGAAGCCAACATAGCCCATATAGAGCAGCGGCGGATGGAAGATCAGCCCGATATCCTGCAGCATCGGGTTGAGGTCGCGCCCATCAATCGGAAAGTTCGGCAGCGTGCGGGTAAACGGATTCGAGGTGAGGATGATGAACAACAGGAAGCCGAGGTTGATCATCCCCATCACCGCCAGCACGCGCGCCAGCGCATCCTGCGGCATGCCGCGGCTGAAAATCGCCACCGCTAATGTCCAGGTGCTGAGCAGCAGCACCCACAGCAGCAGCGATCCTTCATGCGCGCCCCAGGTGGCGGCGATGCGGTAATACACCGGCAGCAGCGAATTGGAGTTGGTGGCAACGTAGCCGACGGTAAAATCGTTGACCACAAACGCGTGCACCAGCACGAGGAACGCGGCGGCGATGCACAGGAACATGCCCCAGGTGAGCGGACGCGCCAGCGCCATCAGCCGGCCATCCTGACGCGCCGCGCCCCACAGCGGATAAATACTCAATAACAGCGCTAAGCCCAGCGCCAGACACAGCAGAAAGCTGCCAATTTCCGGCATCATGATTGCGTACCCGCCTGCTGATAGGCCGCTGCCGGTCCGTTATGATTCTTCTTCATTGCGTCCTGAATTTCCGGCGGCGTGTACTTCTCATCGTGCTTCGCCAGCACCTCTTTGGCGTTGACCAGATTGCCGTCTTCCAGCACGCCCTGCGCCACCACGCCCTGCCCTTCACGGAACAGATCCGGCAGAATGCCTTCGTAGCTGACGCTGACTACGCCGTTGGCATCATACAGTTTGAACGACACCGCCAGCGTTTTCGGATCGCGTTTGACGCTACCGGGCATCACCATGCCGCCGACGCGCAGGCGCTGTCCGGCCTCCGGCTTCTGGTGATCCTCACCTTTGCCGTAGAGAATTTCACTCGGGGTGTAGAACAGGTCGATGTTGGAACGCAGCGCGTACATCACCAGCGACGTGGCAAGGCCTAAGCCCACCAGCACCGCCACCACCACATACAGGCGGTTACGACGACGGATATTCACACGGACTCTCCTGCTGCTTCACTGGCAGCTTGTTTAGCTTTTGCCGCGCGGATGCGGCGCTCGCGGGACTGACGCTGGCGAATCTCTGCCAGCAGGCGGCGACGGAACAACACGGTGTGCAGCACCAGACCGATTAGCGGAATCAGCGTAAAACACACGGCCAGCCAGACGTAAAAGGCATAGCCGCCCATGGCGAAAAACTCGCTCCACGATGAGAAGGCAGGCGTCATGCTTTGCGTCCTCCCTGCGCCACGTCAATCGCCCACGGGCGGTGACGCTCGGTAAACAGAATCAGATTACGCAGACGCATCAGGGTGAGCGCACCAAACACCAGCAGATAGCCGAGAATCGACCAGCGCAGCGGCGTGCGCATGCTGGGATCGATCGCCTGTTGCAGAATGCCTGACGAGCCCTGATGCAGCGTGTTCCACCACTGCACGGAGAAGTGAATAATCGGCAGGTTAACTACGCCGACCAGAATCAGGATGCCGGCCGCGCGTCCGGCGGTGCGGCGATCGTCGAAAGAGTGATAGAGCGCAATCACGCCCATATAGAGGAACAGCAGCACCAGTTCAGAAGTCAGACGCGCATCCCAAATCCACCAGGTGCCCCACATCGGCTTGCCCCACGCCGAGCCGGTCACCAGTGCGATAAAGGTAAACACCGCACCAATCGGCGCCATCGCCGCAGCCGCCAGATCGGCCATTTTCATCTGCCACACCAGGCCGATGAAGGCGGCGATGGCCATCGAGGCATAGACGCCCATCGACCACATCGCCGCCGGCACGTGAATGTACATGATGCGGAAGCTGTTGCCCTGCTGATAATCCGCCGGCGCAAAGCCGAATCCCCAAATCCAGCCGAGCAGCAACGCACCGACGCCCAGGATTGCGAACCAGGGAATCAAGCGACCGCATAGCTGGTAAAGCCGCTCAGGCTTTGCCCACTGGTGTAACCATTTCCACATTGACATTGCTCACACTAAATAAGAATTCGGATGGCGGCCTCTCTGCCGGAGGCCCGCCTTAATGCAGACTGATGCGCAGCGCGGCGGCGGTCGCAAACGGCGACAGCGTGGCGCTGACCGCCAGCATGGCGCCGAGGATCGCCAGATAACCGCCGATCGGTAACCCCTGACCGGCCGCATCAATCGCCGCGCTGGCAAAAATCAGTACCGGTATCGACAGCGGCAACACCAGTAAACTCAGCAATACGCCGCCGCGCCGCAGCCCGACGGTCAGGCCGGTGCCAATCGCACCGAGAAAACTCAGGGTTGGCGTGCCGATCAGCAGCGTCAGCGCCATTGCCCGCCAGCCTGCAAAATCCAGCGACAGCAGCAGCGCCGCCAGCGGCGAGAGTAAAATCAGCGGCAGCCCGGTAATCAGCCAGTGCGCAATCACCTTGCCCAGCACGGTGATCGGCAGCGGCGTCGGCAGCAACAGCAACTGCTCCAGCGAGCCATCGAGAAAGTCGTCGCGAAACAGCCGCTCCAGCGCCAATAGCGATGCCAGCAGCGCCGCCACCCAGGCGACGCCGGGCGCGATGCGCGCCAGCTGCTGCGGCTCAGGGCCAATGCCTAGTGGAAACAGCGTAATCACGATCAGAAAAAACCACAGCGGATTAACCACTTCCGCGCCGCTGCGAAAGGCAATCTTTAACTCACGCTGAATAACCCGGCCAAGCATCACGCCCACTCCGATGTAAAACGAATTTTGCGCACGCGCGCATGGCTGTCCGGCAGGTCCTGATGGGTCGTCAGGATCACCACGCCACCGTTATCGGCATGATCGGCGAAGCGCGCCATTAATTTTTCCACGCCGTGTTTGTCGATAGCGGTCAGCGGCTCATCCAGAATCCACACCGGAGCCGGGCTGAGCCACAGTCGCGCCAGCGCCACGCGCCGCTGCTGCCCGGCAGAAAGCTGAGCCACCGGCACCTCTTCATAGCCCAGCAGATTGACCTGCTCCAGCGCGTCATACAGCGTGTCTTCGCTGCGATCGCCGTGCCAGAAATGCAGATTCTCCCGCGGCGACAGCACCGATTTCACGCCCGGAAGATGGCCGAGATACAACAGGTTTTGCTGCCATATTTCGCGCTGCCGGCGAATAGACTGCTGTTGCCAGCGTACTTCGCCCTGCTCTGGCCGGCTTAACCCCGCCAGCAGTCGCAACAGTGAAGTTTTGCCTGCGCCGTTGGGGCCTTCGATTTGCACCACATCGCCCGCCTGCACCTGAAAACTCAGTCCGTGGAACAGGGTTCGCTCATCGCGAACGCAGGCGAGATTAATCACTTCGAGCATAGAAGGGAGATTCATAGCAATAAATGAGGCGGGAATAATACCACACTCAAACCAGGGGCCGAAGTCTGTGCGCAAGCTCCCCCTTCCCCCAAATGGGGTATTCATGCGCATCAGATCAAGAAAGCGCTCAAAAAAGCACCTTTGCTAATCTCTTGTTACTCTTAATTTGAATCTTTGTAACATTTCGCCCTTGCTAAAAGCGTCTACGCTTATTACGCACTGGCATTATCACCGGGAGAAAAAATGAAGCCATCGCCATCAAATAACACGCATGACAATGACGTGGACAGTGAAGAAAAAGAACAGGGCACGGATATTGAAGTGGACGAAGACGCCCTGCCCTCGCGGGCTGCGGCGATCCATGAAGAGATTCGGCAGGACGGTGAAAAGGAGCTGGAGCGCGACGGTATGGCGCTGCTGTGGTCAGCGATTGCCGCCGGCTTATCGATGGGCGCCTCGCTGATGGCGAAAGGCATTTTCCAGGTGCACCTCGCTGGCGTGCCCGGCGCCTATCTGTTGGAGAATCTCGGCTACACCTTTGGTTTTGTCATCGTGATTATGGCGCGCCAGCAGCTGTTTACTGAGAATACCGTCACCGCCGTGCTGCCGGTGATGCATAAACCCACCGGCGGCAATTTTATGCTGCTACTGCGGCTGTGGAGCGTGGTGCTGATCGGCAATTTGATTGGTACCGCGCTTGGGGCGCTGGCGTTTAATCATATGCCGATTTTCGATGACGCTACGCGCCAGGCCTTCACCGCCATCAGCGAGAAAGTGATGGAGCACACGCCGGGCGAAATGTTTGCCAACGCAGTGATTTCGGGGTGGATCATCGCCACCATGGTGTGGATGTTTCCTTACGCTGGCGGCGCCAAAATTGTGGTGATCGTGATGATGACCTGGCTGGTGGCGCTGGGCGATCTGGCACACATTGTGGTCGGATCGGTTGAAGTGCTGTATCTGGTGTTTGCCGGCACGCTGCCGTGGCAGGAGTTTTTGTGGCCGTTTGCACTGCCCACCCTGCTGGGCAACATCACCGGCGGTACGCTGATTTTTGCCCTGATCAGTCACGCGCAGATCCGTAACGACATGAGCGAAGCGGCCAAAGCCAAAGCGCGAGCCGAACAGAAGCGTAAAGAGAGGCAGGAAAAGCAGAAAGATCAGGAAAAAGCGTGATCGCCACCGCCTGATTGCTGACACTTTGAGCAAACAGGCGGCCCACGGTTAAAATCCCCTGCACGGTGCGCTATACTGCGCGCCGCACGTCTCCTTAGTTAAATGGATATAACGAGCCCCTCCTAAGGGCTAGTTGCAGGTTCGATTCCTGCAGGGGACACCAGTAACAGCTCTTCTGCTTTGGTTTACCGCTTCGTTTATTGGTCCTCTCCCTCTGCCACCCCAATGCTGTTTTTCATCTGCCACAAGGTGTAAATCTGCGATCGCAGGTGCTGTTCAAGCTGGCGGATAAGCTGTTGCCGCTGGGGCGCACTGGCTGGTAGCGAGTGAATTTGCCGCAATTGTTCCTCAATGGGCTCAGCCTGCTGAAAACGGGTCATCATGCCAAATACCGAGGACTTCAGCTCACTCACTGTGATGTATTTGCCTTTTTGCTCATCCAGTCCATTCAGACGCTCGCTTAACTGCGCCAGCTTCATCATCCCCTGATGCCAGGCCGCAAGGTTTTGCGCTGGCAACGTGCTGGCCTCAAGCTGATGCAGCCACCGTGCTGATAAAGAACCCGCCTGTTCCGGCCACAGCGCCTGCGCCTGCTCCACCAGCTGCTGGCCATACGCAATATTCCAGTCGGGCGCGAGTTGCTCCAGGCGAGATAACTGCTGCTGCGTGTCGGCGACCAAGGCTGATGGTATGGACGTCCGCTGCCGCAGCACATCCCGCTGCTGTGGCGTGAGTGTGGCGGGCACAGGACCCAGCGATGCCACCAGCTGAGCCTGCAGCGGATCGGGCCGGTGCAGATATTGCCAGCCGCCCACCGCGACCACGCTGATAAGCAGCATGGTAAACATCCCGGCACTGAAAAATTGCCACTTATTACTACGGTACAGCGCCGCTGTCTGCACCTTTATCTTTGGCTGATGTTGCTGCTGCGCGACATACACCCATCTGGCGCTATGCGGAGTTTTCGTTTCATGCGGGTGTGCGGATATCGCCCCGTTATCTATCGTGGTGCCGGGCAAGATGTCGCTGGTCGTACCGTCACGGCTTTCCAGCCTGGCGGCACTGTTGTGCATTAGAGCACGCAACGTATCAAGCTGGCTAAGGTGTTTAAGCTCCAGCCGCTGTAACACTGTTCCGATACGGGTAAGCAGTTGTTCAGCACGATAAAGCTGACTCAGATCGTCATAATTCAGGGAAAGGGTGCGCATCTGCTGCTGCACGCGCTGGCTCAGGCTGGTGAGAATGTCCATGCGCGCGTGGATCGGTTGCGGCCACAGCACACTCCACTGATGACTCACCAGCGCTTCCACTAGCGCCAGACCTTCATTCAATCCGACCAAACCAGCCAGCTGCAGGCGGGCAAGCGTGTACCAGGCCGCGGTCTGCAACTCCACTCCGTTTTGTTCGAACAGAGAAAGGCAGTGTTGTTCAACGTAAAACCAGTCTATATCTGGCCGTGCCGGATGGGTCAATTTGCTCAGCTCTTCACGCAGAGCAGAATAATCCGGCAGCTTACGCGGGTCGCTGCCGGTTTTAATCCGACGGGCAGGCATGTCATTCATGACTTATTGTCCCTGTGAGGTATCTACAGCGTGGGAGGATAATTAATTATGCAGTCTGGTTTTTTGCCTGTTCTGAGCGATGAACGATGCAAATATTTCTTTACCGCCCCCCCTTACCCGCCTTAATTAATATTGATTACCGACGCAAATAGGTAAATGCGTGTAGCCGGGTTGGCTGGCCATATAAAGCGGAGCGCAGGTCGGTTTTCGTGGTTGCAAATCGTTCTGATCCTGAGGCTGAACCATCGGCTGTGGCTGTTTCTTTGATGTGGCGATCTTTTTGGTCTGCGTTTTGCCGCTGCTGAGCGGTGATTTTGCCTGCTGCGTGCTTTCTGACGAATCATACCTGGAGCAAAATTTCTTCGACTGACTCAGACTTCCGTCATTACAAACAAAACGTCCATCTGAGGTACAGTGTGCAATACCACCCTTTGCACCAGAACAGGGTTTTCTGCCTCTGGCCGCTTCAGCCTGCAGAGTCACTAATAAGCTAAAAACCAACAGCGGTATCAATTTCTTCATATTCAAATCCATATGTTATTTTATTATTCAGCCTTGTTCGTAATAATGCCGCTTAGATTTGCGCTTTACCATCAAGATATTGTTGCTGCCGGAGATGCCGCAACAGAACGCGCCCTTCCGGCATAAATTCAGTGCCGTATCGCACCAGACCGAGTCCCTTCAGTTCCGCATCAATCGCGTAGCGCAATTCGCCGGGCTGCGCCTGCTCCAGCAGCACCACTCTGATGCTTTTCAGGCGCGGCTCATACCTGAGCAGAACAGCAGACAGGGTGCCAATCAGCTCATGGGCAGTGCCCGGCATGCCCTGCAGGATTTTGGTCATATCGGGCAGACCATAGTCCGGCAGATGCGCCAGCGTGCCGGCGCGACAGTTGAGGATGCGCTGCATATTGTCGAGTACGGACAAAATCACCTGATTTTGTTCGCTGACCTGATCGAGGGCCAGGCCGCCGGTGAAGTTGCCGGTGAGCATTTCATACAGCGAAGGTGTGTTATGTCCCTGGGGCATCAGTCGTCCTTGAGCGGTTGCAGCGTCAGATGGTTGTTACCGGCTTCCAGAATGCGCGGCTTATCCGGGTCAAGGTCTTCACGCCCTATCACCAGCTTCCAGGTGTTGTTAACTCTATCCGGATGGCGGAACAGCCCTGCCACGGCGACAAACTGC
>NZ_VOQX01000055.1:0-33924 GCF_016643525.1 Pantoea sp. Morm
TGGCGCCTGCCAGCACCAGCAGCAACCCGGCAAACGTCACCGAGCCGTCGGTAATAAACACAATGCTCATCAATCCGCTGCACGCCAGCACAAAGCCAGCGATCTGATAGCGGCTGAGCTGTTCTTTGAACACATAACTGCCGAGCAGCAGAGTGAAAAAGGCACTGAACTGCAGCACCAGCGAGGCGATCCCCGCCGACAGCCCGGTTTTTATCCCCAGATTCACCAGGCCCCACAAGCCAATGCCGAATACCAAGCCGTAACCAATAAGGTAGCGCCACGGGACGTCAGGTTTTTTAATAAAGAAGAGCGCCGGGATGGCACACAGCGTAAAACGCAGCCCTGCCAGAATAAACGGATCGATGGCGTGCAGCCCTAATTTAATCACCGAAAAATTAATGCCCCAGATGGCGGTAATACCGATGGCCAGCAGCAGGTGTGATAATTTCATGATTGACGTGTTCCATACCAGAGAATAAGTGCGCAGGCACTGACCAGTGCCCCGCCGCCGCACACGGCATACCATCCCCAGTGCGCATAGAGTTGAGTGGCAGTAATAGCGCCCAGCGCGCTGCCTGCCGCATAAAAACACATATAGGCACCGATAAGCCGGCTGGTGATAGCGGGTTTGCCGGCAATCAGCATGCTCTGGTTGATGACATGCACCGTCTGCACGGCGAAATCCAGCATGATCACGCCAATAACCAGCAATAATAAAGAAGTCTGCGCGAAGGCGATGGGGAGCCACGAGAACGTTAATAAAACCAGTGCGCATCCGCTGGCGCGCTGGCCGATTCCCCTGTCAGCCCAGGCGCCACTTCTGGAAGCCGCCAGCGCTCCGGCTATCCCAGCCAGACCAAACAGCCCTGTTTGCGTATGGGAAAGCGACATGGCCGTGAGCGGTAAAACCATGGAACTCCACAACATGCTGAATGCGGCAAAAATCAGCAGAGCCAGCGCGCCACGCTGACGCAACAAGGGCTCGGTGACAAAAAGACGCGGGACAGACCCCAGCAGCCCGGCCACGGAAGTGGCTATGTTCTGCGGACCGGCAGCAGGTATCACTTTCATCAGCAGCACGGTAATCAGCAGCATCAGCGCGGCTGAGGTCATATACACCGCCCGCCAGCCGGCGATATCGGCGATGATGCCAGAGACCAGCCGCGCCAGCAGTATGCCCATGACGATGCCACTGGTGACGCTGCCTACCACCTTGCCACGCTGAGCCGGTGCCGACAGGATAGCGGCCCACGCCACCACGGTTTGCGTCACCACCGCCATCAGCCCCACCAGCAGCATCGCCACCAGCAGCGCCAGAAAACTCTTTGCTAACGCCGCCGCGATCAGTGCCAGCACCGAAAACAGCAGGTGCGTGACCACCAGCTTTTTGCGATCAAAGCGATCGCCGAGCGGCACCAGTAAGAACAATCCCATGGCATAACCCGCCTGTGTTGCCGTGATAGCCAGGCCGATGGTGCCGGGCGAAACCTGCAGCGTTGCGGAGATGGATTCCAGCAATGGCTGGGCAGAATAGACATTGCCGACAGCCAGCGCGCAGGTCAGTGAGAACAGAAAAATGATGTGAGGCGACAGCACTGAGGACGTCGCCGGCGAAAGAGGCACCTCAGAGGTTGCAGGGGTGTCACTGGTGCAAGTCATGTTGCATTCCTATGTGGTTTTTTTTTGAAACCGATTTATTCTATAAGTAGCAGCGGTGGTTTTTTTTTGCAACTTGTTTTGCTGAAGGCTAAGCTGCCGTCAGTAAATCAGCAGAGTGAGAGAGAAGATGGCCAAACAGGAAGCGCTCAGAACCAGCGAATGCCCGGTCGCCCGGACCGTGGAGGTGATTGGCGAACGCTGGTGTCTGATGATCATCCGTGAAGCGTTTGATGATGTGCGCCGCTTCAGTGATTTCCAGAAAAACCTTGGGCTGGCAAAAAATATCCTGGCGTCACGGCTGAAACTGCTGGTCGAAGTCGGCGTGCTTGAGAGTTGTCCGGCGTCAGATGGCAGCGCCTACAAGGAATATTTGCTGACCGAACGGGGACGAGCCGTCTTCCCAATCGTCGTGGCGATGCGCCAGTGGGGAGAGCGTTATCTGTTTGAAAAAGGCGAGACTCACTCGGTATTGCTGGATAACGCCAACGGCGAACCGTTACCTGAACTGGCCGTGTATTCTGCCCGGGGAGAACGGCTCGATCCCGCCGACTGCCATCGCCGGCGCGTCATAGCCGGTAATCGCGCTGATCAGGCTTCGTCGAGCGTGAAATAACCGGGGTTGAGGCGTCGCATCAAACCGATCCCGCTTGTTCAATCACCAGCACCCGGGCTACGCCCTGTGGATGTGCGACGTGTTCAGTGCCTTCGCTGGCATAAAAAATATCACCGGCGGTTAATCGTTGGGTTCTCACTTCACCGTTTTCTTTGTAGAACATGTCAACGCAACCATCCATAACGGCAAACACCTCTTGTCCGTCATTGATATGCCATTTATAGGGTTGATCGGTCCAGTGCAGTTTAACGCTGGTGTTATCGAAGTTGGCAATATGCTGAGACTCCCAGGCTTTGGAACCCGTAAATTCTCTGCTGCTGTAAAAATTCATGTTTGCATCCTGTGTGCTGCTGCGGTGATAGCTCACACATGAAATAGCAAAAGGCAGCGCCACGTACCAGATTCAGGGATTGGTTTGTCCTGATTTGGCACCAGCGCGTCCCGTTTTTGCTGCCGGGATGCCTGCTTAATGCACAATGCGTTCATTAAGCAGGCTATCAAACCGGTGAATGGAGGGTATAAGCGCGCGGCGGCGTCGCTGCCGTTCAGAAGGGAATAAAATGGCTGCGAATCACCGTGGTGGCGTCGGTAAAATGCACCACATCTGCCATCACCCTTTTGGTTTGTTCGGACTCCAGCGCCCGGTTTACATCCTGCTGACAGGCAAACGTGTAAACACCGATGGAGAGCCAGCCGCTGCGGTCTGAAGCGGGATAGAACGCTTCCGCCGAAATGAGTCCATAATCCTGCCAGCACGCCAGCGCCAGCGGCAGGTGCGTGTGGGTATAATAGTCGCGGTCAAAGCGATGGGTTTCATCGCCGACGCACACCACCATCATCTGATGCATCCTTTTCTCCCGTTAACGCATGCCGCCTGACGCCATCATCACCTCGCCCGTCACCCATCCGGCATCGTCAGAAGCGAGATAAGCCACAATCGGCGCAATATCCTGCACCTGGCCAATACGGCCAAGCGGCGTCTGGCTTTCGTTCCAGCGCTGAAACTCCGATCCCATCGCGCCGGTGCTGTGCGTGCCTTCGGTTTCGATTAACCCCGGATTGACCGCGTTGACGCGGATGCCGCGCGGACCGAGTTCGCGCGCCAGCACGCCGGTAATGGCATCAATCGCGCCTTTGCTGCCGCTGTAGATAGCGCTCCCCGCCAGAAATACCCGCGTCACAAATGAGCTGATATTGATAATGCTGCTGCCCTTGCCCAGATGTGGCACCGCGGCGCCTGTCACCAGCAGCGGGCCGAGCACATTGATGTCAAACTGCTTGCGATACAGCGCTTCGCTGCTCTCTTCAATCTTCGCAAACTGATACACACCGGCATTGTTCACCACGATGTCCAGCCGGCCAAACTGCGCGAGGGTAGATTGAATGAGTGCCTCAACCTGCGGCTGATCGGTGACATCCGCTGCCAGCGCCACCGCCGTGCCACCGGCGGCCTCAATAGCGGCGACCACCTTATCCGCCCCGTTTTTATCCGCGGCATAGTTGACGACGATCTCTGCGCCGTCGGCGGCCAGCTGGCGGGCAATTGCCGCGCCAATGCCTTTAGATGCGCCGGTTACGAGGGCGACTTTGTCCTGAAGCTTCTTCATGTTCTGCAATCCTCAATCAGTTCAGTCTGGATGATGCCGTTATGGTGATAGCTACAAAGTTGTTTGAGAACTGCCATTTTTGTATATTCGACGTTCATTTTTGAACGGGAGCAAGCGCAATGGAATGGAGCGATGTACGGATCTTTCTGGCGGTGATGCGCAGCGGATCCTATGGCGAGGCCGCGCGCCGGCTCGGCGTCAGCCATCCGACCGTGGGTCGTCGCATTAAGGTGCTGGAAGCGCAGGCCCATCAGGCGCTGTTTCGCCGCACGCCGGATGGCCTGGTGTTAACTGATGCCGGTGACGCCGTGCTGGGCCTGGCGGAAAGCATGGAAAATGCTGCGCTGGCGATGGAGAGACGGCTTGCGGGCAATCACCCGCGACTGGAAGGTATTTTACGCATCTCCTGTGCCGAGTGGTTTGCCACCGCCGTGCTGGCGCCGGTACTGAGCGAGCTGACACAGCGCCATCCCGCTATCGTGCCGGAAATCATCGCCAGCTACCGTTTGCTCAATCTGTCGCGACGCGACGCCGACGTGGCTTTTCGCATTGTGCCTTTTACCGAGCCGGATATCGTCCAGCGGCGCCTGATGAGCATGCCCTATGCGTTATACGGCACGCCTGAAAATGCCCGCGCATTGCAACACGATCCCGCCTCAGTGGGGCTGATCCTGATGAATACCGCGCAAGCGCATTTTCCGGACGTCGTCTGGCTGCTCGATCAATTTCCGCAGTCACGACGGGCTTTTACCAGCACCAGCCGGGCGGTGCAGGCGCAGATGTGCCGGCGCGGCATGGGCGTGGCGGTGTTACCCCAGCCGCTGGGCGATGCCACCGCCGGACTGCAGCGGATTCCTACCCCACAGCCGCCGCCTTCACGCGATATCTGGGTAGGCTATCATCAGGATCTGCGGCACATGGATCGCCTGCGCGCCATGCTGGATATCGCCGATGCGCTGCTGATTGCGAAGTAACTGTCGCAGCGATTAGCGCAGCAATTCAGGCAGGCCTCAGACCCGGCAACGGCTCTATGCTGCGCAGCGCATTTTCCATCAGTCTGGCCAGCAGGTTTTGCGCGTTCGGTTCAGTCTGGCTGCCACTTTTTTGTTCCAGCGTAACGCCCAGCGCGCCCAGTGGCGGCAAAACATTGCCGGCGCTCACCAGGTTAGCGGGCATGCCGACCCGCGTGCGCACGGTGATCCCCAGACCGGCCCGCACCGCCGCCCAGATGCCGCTCAGGCTATGGCTGACAAACACGATTCGCCATGCAATGCCCGCCCGGTCCAGACTGTCGATGGCGCGCGAGCGCATCAGGCAGGGATTATCAAACATCACCAGCGGCAGCGGTTCGCCCTGGCTTATCATCGCGCTGACGTCGCAGTCGGGGTGGGCGATCCACTCCAGCGGGAACTGGCCGATCAACACGCCTTTACGCTGCAGCGGTTGTGCCTGCCACAGCAGCGCCATATCAAGAGCATCGCTGTCCAGCGCTGCAAGCAGCTCCTGATTACGCGCCACGCGGGCGATGATCTGCAGCCCGGGATGGTGACGTGTAAATTCGCCCAGAATACCGGGCATCAGAGTGTCACCAAAATCTTCCTGCATGCCCAGGCGCACTTCCCCCTGCAGCCCTGCACCGCTGAAGGTGCACAGTGCTTCGTCGTTCAATGCCAGCAGACGACGGGCATAACCCATCATCACTTCCCCCTCGCGTGTTAACGCCAGATGACGCCCGCTTTTCACCACCAGCTTGCTGCCACATTGCTGCTCCAGCTTTTTAAGCTGGGCGCTGACCGCCGAAGTGGATCGACAGAGCCGCACGGCGGCCTGCGCAAAACTGCCACACTCCATGCCGGTGACAAAACTGCGTAGCGCATCCAGATCCAGCGTCTGAGCTAACTTTTGCATAATCGTCCTGATTTATGGGATGAATGACGGTTTTTTATTTGATTTTCAGGATGGTTATGTTTCGCCACAATCGCGGCTGAGTCAATACGGAGAAACATCATGGCAAAAACACTTGATAGTAAAACGCTGGCGCGCATCGCGCCAAAGCTGGCCGAACTCAGTCAGCAGGTTCTTTTCGATGACATCTGGCAACGTGACGCGCTTACGCCGCGCGAACGCAGCCTGATTACGCTGGCCGCACTGACGGCGCTGGGGCGAGTGCAACAGCTACCGTGGCATATCGAATTCGCGCAACAAAATGGCCTGGCACGAGAAGAGATCGTCGAAGTGTTCACCCATCTGGCCTTTTATGCCGGCTGGCCGGCGGCGGTGTCAGCGCTAAGCTGTCTGGAAGAGGCGTAACCCTCATGCCTTTTACCCGCATCATACTGCGTCAGGGTTATAGCGACGCGCAATTAACGCAGATTTCCGACATCCTGCAACAGAGTCTGGAGGACGAATTTGCCGTTCCACCCGGCGACCGCTTTCAGGTATTTGAAGAACTGCCGGCGCGGCTAAGGGTGTTTGATCGCCACTATAAAAGTCGCGGGCGTTCAGAGAATTTTGTTCAGTTCATGATTACTGCGGGCAAGCCGCGCAGCCGCGAACAGAAGCACAAGCTGTGTCGCAGATTGTGTCAGCAACTCTCGCAATCGCTGGATATCGATCCGCAGGATGTGATGGTGATTATTCAGTTTAACACCGTCGATGACTGGAGTTTCAGCGACGGATGTCTGATGTCCGAAGAAGCGCGTTTCCACGAGTAACATAGTCAATATTGCTGGCAGCGCGGGTTAGCGCGCTGCCAGCAATCACTGTACGGCTTCAGTGATGGGCGGTGGAGATTAAAAATACCACCTCATTGACGACCAGCAGATTGCAAAGCGGCGCGCTGGCGGTCGCGCGTGAAGATCTGCCACGTCACCGCGTCGTCACTCAGGGTAAAAACAGCCGTGGCGAGGGTATTTTCCTCATCCGGATCCTGCGGCGACAGCCGGTAAATCGGCAATGCTGCATCCTGCTGATCCGATAAAATCGCCTTAGCCGCCGCGCCATCTACCGCCGTTTGCGTCGTCAGCCATGTATCCAGACGCTGCTGGCGCGAGCCGGAACTGGCGGTGACCACCTGTTCGACGGCGGCAAGCTGCGGGTGAATAAGATGGTTAGCGTGCCCGAAAGGCGCAGTCAGTGCGATCACTGAACAGCCTGAGCCTGTCGCTTCAATACTGATCAGGCGGCTATCGCCCTGCTGCCCCAGCGTGTGGTGAAACGCGCCGGCGCGCGGCGTGGCGCTAAGTATGGCGATCGCTTCATCCAGCGTGGTCGCGTTCAGCGACGCGCGGGCAATGATCTGGCGCGGCACGCCATCCGGACGATGCTGTGCGCGAATGTTATTGACGGTATTAACGATGCCCTTCTCATTAACGGCAAAAGTGTGACCGCAAAGTGATGCCGGATAGGCGAAGCTGGTGAACGCGAGCCCGTCATCGGGGGTCACGGTGACCAGCGCACAGTCGTCACGCAGCTGGGGAAAACCATCTTCGTTGTGCGCAATGATCAACTCCCCGCTGGCACTTTTCCCCGCCACCGTGGTGCAACCATCCGAAGTTGAACGCACCAGATCGCCCCGGCAGTTCCACGCAAACACCTCGTCAATCGGTGCCTGTAATCCTTCAGCCAGTCCTTCCAGCTCCTGCCAGATCAGCGGGAACTGGCGCTGAACCCGCGCGCGCATACTGCGGATTTGCTGCGTATCTTTCATGGCGGTGACCGTTTGCCAGAGACGGGTATGTCTGAGTTTGTTATGCCAGGCATCACGGCCAAAGTCACCGAGTTGCTGACCAATAACAAAAGCCGAACCACGGAAGTCGAGTTTTTTCATAGCGTTATTTCACTTCATTTCAGGATACATGTTGCAAAAATTCTTTCAGACGCGGATTACGGCTGGCAGTCAGCAGCATATCAGGTGGCCCATCTTCGACAATGGTACCGCCATCAATAAAGATCAGCCGCGAAGCCACATCGCGGGCAAAGCCAATCTCATGCGTCACAATCACCATGGTCATGCCCTCTTCAGCCAGCGAGCGCATCACTTTCAGCACTTCATGACGTAACTCCGGATCCAGCGCGGAGGTCGGCTCATCGAACAGCATCATTTTCGGCCTGACGGCCAGTGCCCGGGCAATCGCCACGCGCTGCTGCTGGCCCCCTGAAAGTTCAGACGGATAATGGCTGGCGCGATCGCGCAAGCCAACGCGCTCCAGCAGCGCCAGCGCCTGCTCGCGCGCCGCGGCTTTCGTTTGATGACGCACGCGAATCGGGCCGAACATCACGTTCTCCAGTGCAGTCAGATGCGGGAACAGGTGGAACTGCTGAAACACCATGCCGGCTTCGCGGCGGATATCACATTCATTCGCATGCGGATCGGTGATATGCATTCCGGCGACCAGCAGCGTCCCGGATGAGATCTCTTCCAGTTTGTTGATGCAGCGTAGCAGCGTTGATTTTCCTGAACCTGAAGGGCCGATAATCACCACCACCTCGCCGGACTCAATTTTTAAATTGATATTGTGCAGGACCTGCGTGGCACCGAAATTTTTCGACACTGCGTTAAATTCAACCATGCTCATAAAATATGGATCCTTTTTTCCAGCTGCTTCAGTAATAAGCTCAGGCATAACGTCACCAGCAGATAAATCATGGCCACCGCCGTCCACACTTCCAGCGCACGGAAATTACCCGCAATGATCTCCTGCCCCTGACGCGTCAGTTCTGCCACGCCAATCACAATAAACAGTGAGGTATCTTTAATACTGATAATCCACTGGTTACCTAAAGCCGGAATCATTCGCCGTAACGCTAAAGGCATAATGACATACCACAGCGTACTGCGCTGCGATAAGCCCATCGCCAGACTCGCTTCTTTAAAGCCTTTATTAATTGAGAGGATCGCGCCCCGGGTAATTTCAGCAATGTAGGCACCGGAGTTAATCACAATGGTCACGATCGCGGCGGTGACGGGATCAATTCTTATCGGCAACACCATCGGCAGTGCAAAATAGATAAACATTACCTGCACCATGATGGGCGTACCGCGAATAAGCTCGACAAAAATAAGTGACAGCGTTTTGGCGATTTTTCCGCCCAGAGCACGGCAGGTTCCCGCCAGTAAGCCAATAATAAAACCGCCCAGCAGACCTGACAGCGAAATAATCAAGGTCAGCTGCAGCCCCTGCAGCAGTAGCGGCAGAGATTCCCAAATATATTTACTGTCAAAATTCATAATTTAACCTGTAAACGCTAAACAAGGCCGGAGGGCTCCGGCCTGGCAGGATTATTTCGGCTGCTTAGCAAACCATTTCACGTAGATTTTGCTGTAAGTCCCATCCGCGCGCAGGGCCTGCAGCGCGGCGTTGATCTTAGGCGTCAGGCTGCTGTTTTTCTGCATGGCAAAGCCATACTGCTGCGGCAGAATCGTGTCGTTTTCACCGCTGGCTTTGACTTTGCCATCGCCCGCCGTTTTCACGTAGTACAGCACATTGGGCGAGTCATGGACCACCGCATCAAGGTTGCCGGCCTGCAAATCCAGATAGGCGTTGTCGATATTAGGAAACTCAACATAATTTGCCTTGTATTTACTTTTCATAAAGCTGGCTGCGGCCGTGCCCTGTTTCAGGCCCACTTTCTTGCCGGTTAAATCGCTGAATTTATTAATGCTGTTATCATTGCTTTTGACAGCCATTAATAAGTCGGCGTCATAATAACCGTTGCTGAAATCCACCACCTGCTTACGCGCATCGGTAATGGTAATGCCTGCCATCGCGACATCCAGATTCCGTGATTGCAGCCCCGGAATCAGGCCACCAAAGTCCATTGGGTGTAATTCATAGCTGACATGCATTTTCTTCGCGATGGCATCCCATAAATCAATGTCAAAGCCGACGTATTTATCACCTTGCTTAAATTCAAAAGGAACAAAAGCCGTATCAACCCCGACAGTTAATTTATCCTGCGCCGCAGCGATAAAACTGGCGGAACAGGCCACCAATGCCAGTGTAATCTTTAATTTATTTAGAAATGCAGACATAATAACCCTCAGCGTCAGTAATGTAGCGTGCAATGATTGTCATCCAGCGAAATAACCCGGCGGACATGGTCAAAGAAGGTGGTTAATATAATGGGCGTATCAGGTACGCCCGGAGTAATGCGACAACTTATGCAGGAAGCAAGTGATCCTGCGTAAAGGGTACTGGCGTCTGTGCGCCGTTCATGATCATCGAGAGAAAACTGTAATAGCCGTTAATGCCTATCAAATCCACCACGCCCTTCTCGCCCCATAATTCGATGGCTTGCTGCCAGGTGGCATCACTGATTTTCTGTTGCTGATGTAACTGCTGGCAAAACTGATAAATCACCCACTCATCAGGCTGCAAATCCGCGGGCTGACGTTTTTCATTGATGGCCTGCACTGCTGCAGCAGAAATCCCCTTTTCGCGCGCTATCGGCGCATGGATTGCCCACTCTACCGGCTGTGACCAGTGCCTTGCCGTCATTAAAATCGCCAGTTCCGATAACCGCTGGCCCAGCGCACTGCGATAGCGCAGATATTCCCCCATACGCTGTGCATGTGCCATTAACTCGGGGCTGCGCAGCAGCGGCTCAAACGGAGGTAGCAGCGCACCGCGTGGCCCGTTGATTATCTCTTCCGCGAGCGGACGTTGCTGCTCATCCCAGTCCTGCTCCGCCAGCGGCGGTAATCGGTTAATCATAATTTGCCGGTCTCTTCACGTATCACGGTGTTCAGCGTATCCACGACAAAATCCAGTTGTTGCGGGGTGACGATAAACGGTGGGGCAATTAAAATATGGTCGCCATATTGCCCGTCCAGCGTGCCGCCCATCGGATAGACCAGCAAACCGCGCGCCATACAGTTGGCCTTGATGGCTGCGTGAAGTTTCATCGCCGGATCGAACGGGGTTTTTGTGGCTTTATCACGCACCAGCTCCACACCGGCAAACAGGCCGCGGCCGCGCGTATCACCGACGTGCGGTAGCTCCCCCAGCACGTCGCGAAGCGCCTTGTGCAGATAAGCGCCCTGCTGCTGAACCGCCTCCAGCAGATGGTCGCGCTCAATCACCTGCTGTACTGCTAACGCCGCCGCAGCGGCTGTCGCATGACAAATATAAGTGTGTCCATGCTGGAACAGACCGCTGCCAGCCTGCAGCGCAGACACGATCTTCTCACTGGCCAGCACCGCGCCGATGGGTTGATAACCGCCACCCAGTCCTTTGGCGATGGTGACCAAATCAGGTACCACACCATCCTGTTCGAACGCGTGCAGTGTGCCGGTACGCCCCATTCCGCACATCACCTCATCGGCGATAAACAAAATGTCGTACTTGTCGCACAGGCGACGTACACCCTGCAGATAGCCCGGCGTCGGCGGCGTGGCACCGCTGGTCGCACCGACCACCGTCTCCGCGCAGAAGCCAATAATCGTTTCCGGGCCCGCATCGACAATCGCCTGCTCCAGCTCGCTCAATAGCCGCTGGGTATACTGCTGCTGGGTTTCATCGGCACGGCGATCGCGATACTCATTGCAGGCGGAAACGCGAATCACGTCGATTAACAGGGGTGCGAACTGACGCCGGCGCCATTCGTTGCCACCCACCGCCAGCGCGCCCAGCGTATTGCCGTGGTAGCTCTGTTTGCGGGCGATGAAACGGGTACGCGCGGGCTGTCCGATCTCAACAAAGTATTGCCGGGCCAGTTTCAGCGCGGTTTCCACCGCCTCAGAACCGCCCGATACGAAATAGGCATAGTTAAGATCGCCCGGTGCGGTGCGCGTTAACTGTTCGGCGAGCTGTTCAACGGTATCGCTGGTGAAGAAACTGGTATGCGCATAAGCCAGTTGATCGATTTGACGATGCATAGCTGCGAGGACGTCAGGATGGGCGTGGCCCAGGCAGGAAACGGCGGCGCCACCGCAGGCATCAAGATACTGTTTTCCCTGTGCATCAAAAATGTAGGCCCCGTGTGCGCGCGTAGCCACGGCGGGCACGCTGCGCAGGCTGCGGTGAATGATACGGCTCATGCTGGTCCTGCTCCTGAATACGCTTCGTTGTTGAAACGTATCTTGCAGGATCCATTTGAATCACGTCAACGCAATAATGATTCAATCGCATTCAATATTCTTATGACAGATACAAATGAATCATCTGTCAGGATTTGCCGGCATGCACGTAAGCGCCTGAATCGATTAAATAGCGTTCGGCATTTTCAATTTTACTGACCGCATCACGTCCATGACGGGCCACCAGCATCGCCAGCAGGCACTCGGCCAGGCCCATGCCAGAGACGACTGACGGGAAGAACGATGGGCTGTCCAGTGAAAACCGGAGCGAGCAATCAGCGGCCTGCGCCAGCGGCGAGACCGGTGAGTCGGTGATGGCGATGATCTTTGCACCCGCCTGCTGCGCTGCGCGCAGTACATCCAGTGATTCGCGTGAATAAGGGGCAAAGCTGGTAAGTAACAGGCAATCCGCGGCAGTCAGTTCACGCGTGAAAACTTCGATATTGCTCGCCAGACCATCCACCAGTGATACCTGACGATTGAACAGCCGATACACATAAAATAATGACCAGGCGATCGGAAAGCTGGCGCGGAAGCCGCAGATGTAAACATTGTCAGCCGCATCGAGTAAGGTCACGGCCTGTTCCATTGCCTGGCGGTTTTCGTTCTGCGTAAAGGCCAGGTTGGTCTGATGGGCCTGAAACATCGCATCATACAGCTGCGGTTGCGTGCCGGCGGCCACCAGCTTTTCCGCTTTCGAGACATAGGTATCATTGCGCAGGCCGATGTCATCGATGAATGCGTCTTTGAGTTCACTCCAGCCGTTATAGCCCAGCCGTTTCGCCAGGCGCAGCAGCGTTGCCGGTTTCACTCCGGCCTGCTGCGCAAAGGTGCGCATGGATTGCACCACCAGTTGATTGGCATTCTGCAGTGAGAATTCGGCAGCCCGCTGTAGTTCTGGCGATAATTCACTGAACTCACGGACGATAGTTTCCTTTAGATTCATGGCAACAATTCACTGGCTTTAACGTTCAGGTATCTAAACACATTTGAGATCAAGACTCTAGGCGCGGATATCACACCGGAGTGACGGCCTGAAGCAGGGCGCGATGCGTCGCGCCGCAACAATCAGGCTGCTCATGGTGGTTTACTTAACTGAGCGGCCTGTTGCTATGGAGGGCGAACCTGAGGTTAAAAATTTACTTTATTGACGACTCAACACCAGTTTCAGTCCGGCAATGGCAAAACAGCAGGCTAATAGCGCATCTAATCCCCGGCGGATACGACGGTAAAACGCGTTCATTGCTGCGGTGGAAAATATCAGCGCATAGCCGCAAAATACTGCGACGCAAATCGCCGCACAGCCGAGAATAATCAGCGGTAAGGTCGAGGCTGCAGCGTCCGGTTTGAGCGCGACGGACATGATCGCGACCCAGGTTAAAATGGCTTTCGGATTACCGACGTGCATCAAAATTCCCTGACGAAATAACGCGCCATACGCAACACGGTGATCGCTGATAACGGTTTTATCGGCAGCAGTGCGGGTTAACGCAGATTTACCGGCTTTGTATGACAGCCACAACAGATATAACCCGCCGCCGATTTTCAACACCAGCAGCAATTGGGCAAACGTCGCCAGCACGGTTAATACCCCGCAGGCCGCCAGCAGCGCCCACAGCATTGAGCCGCCAATTACCCCGCCCGCAAGCGCTAAGGCGGCACCGCGCCCTTTATTCATCGCCGTTCCCATAATCGCCATATTACTCGGACCAGGGCTGGCCGTTGCCACAAAATAAGTGGTGTAAATCAGCATTAATTCGTGTGAAAGCGCCATGATATCCTCTGCAGGTAAAATGTCCTCAACCTGTTATATCGGCTTGCTCAGAAATTTACACTGTCTTGTTGATATGAAGAAATGCCGGACGCTGTTCTATTCTGTGGACTGCTGCATGAGCCAGGCTCTTACTTTTACCACGGCAGAACGCAGCAGCGCTTCGTGGGGCGTAATAAGCCAGTACGCGTGTCCGGTATTCAGCGTATTTGGAAACGGTGCCACCACTTCACCGGATGCCAGGTTTGCCTGAACAAATCGCCTGCGCATCAGCGCTACGCCCATGCCGGCAAGCATCGCCAGCCACGCCCCGCTGCCATCGCTATACAAAGGCCCTTTGCCGGAATCAATATGCCCGACGCCGGCTTCAGCGAGCCAGCGCTGCCAGTCTTCCCGGTGCATATCATGCAGTAACGTGACGCGACCGAGTGCGGCAAGTGCCGGCGGTTCTCCCAGCTGCTGCGCCACAGCAGGAATGCAGACTGCAAGGTAGTCGTCGTCGATCAACTTCTCACTCACGCAACCCTCACAGAAACCGTTGCCATGCCGTACGGCCAGGTCGATACCATCCGTGGCGAAAGACTGGATGCGGGAAGTGGCACTGATGCGCAGGTCGATATCCGGACAGGCACGTTCAAAATCAGCCAGTCGCGGCAGTAACCAGTGGGTCGCAAATCCGGTGGTGCAGGCCAGCGTAATGGTATTTTTTTGTGTCTCCTGCACCAGCGTTTCAGTGGCTTCACGTATCAGGCTGAAAGCTGAAGCAATCGAGTAGTAATAGCCCTGACCGGATGCCGTCAGCGCCAGCTTGCGTCCATTTCGCTGAAACAGTGGCAGGCCCAGTTGCCGTTCCAGTTCCCTGATGTGCAGGCTGATCGCGCCGGGCGTGACGTGCAACTCCTGGCCTGCAAGGGTCATGCTGAGGTGCCGGGCAACGGATTCGAACGCCTTCAGGGCGTTAAGAGAAGGCAGGCTATTTCGCATCGTTTAGTTTTCCTAAAAAACAGGCAGAAATTAAATCGTTTTTATTTCCTCTCCGTCAACGTTATTAATAGGCATATAGCACGCTTTGCCGTGTCGTTTTTATTCCAAAACTGTTGAGTTATATTGAAATTTTAAGAGAGAGTACCGTTTCACGCACCACGCCTCCACACGGAAAAATGATCAGCTACCACGCCCTTTATGGCGATTAGCCTTTACCAGGCTTGAGTTTTTGTCGTGTCAGGGAGGCAATAAATGGAGACAGAATGCAGATGAAGGATATCGATGTTGGATTTACCCACGTTGCGTTTATGGTGAGGGATCTGGAGAAGAGCATGGATTTCTACCGCCGCTATGCAGGAATGAAGGTGATACACACCCGTGAACCTGACGTCCCGGCTGCCCGCAAGGTGGCATGGCTGAGCGATCATACCCGTCCTTTCGCGCTGGTTCTGGTGCAGGCGGATGACGTGTCAGATACGCCACTGGGTAAATTTGGACACTTAGGCATTGCCTGTGCGTCACGCGAAGAGATCGATCGTAAAACAGCGATGGCCGTCGCCGAAGGCGTGTTACGCAAAGCCCCCGAAGAGGCTGGCGAACCGGTGGGATATTACGTATTTTTTGCCGATCCTGATGGCAATACGCTGGAGCTGTCTTTCGGGCAGCGCGTCGGGCTTGAAGCGATACGCACCGCTCCCGGTTTACTTTAACTCGCCTGCACGCAGGCAGCGGAGAACATATGGCACTGACGTTGCCGATTTATACTCAACGCCTGGTGTTGCGCAAGCTGACAGTGGCTGATTTGCCGCATCTGTCGCGCTATCGCAATCTGCCAGACGTTGCTCGTTATCAGAGCTGGGAAGAATTTACCTGGCAGGACGCTGAGAAATTATATGCGCAGCAGGATGCGCTGCCATTCAACAGCGATAACACCTGGTTTCAGCTTGCCGTAGCACACCAGGAAGACGACCGGCTAATAGGGGACATCGGAATTCATTTTTTTGATGAAGGAAGACAAGCTGAACTCGGCATGACATTTGATGCCGGATTTCAGAAACAGGGTTTTGCGCTTGAAGCAATGAGTGCCATCGTTACTCTGCTTTTCACGCAGTTTGCAAAACACCGGCTTACAGCCGTAGTAGACACACGTAATATTCGCGCCATAAACCTGCTGGAAAAGCTGAATTTTCGCCGTGAAGCGCACTACCGGCAGAATATTTTTTTCAAAGGGATGTGGGGCGATGAATATCTTTATGCGCGGCTGGCCAGCGATTGGCGCAGGCATTGCGTTAAGCCATCGCGTAGGCATGTTTAGGAGACATAGTGACAATTAGCGAAGTAAGCAAGGAAGAGTATCACTTACTGATTCAGGTCTGGGAGGCTGCCGTCCGGGCAACGCATCATTTCCTGAATGAACAGGATATCCTGCGGCTCAGACAGCTTATTCTGGAAAATTATTTTGATGCCGTTGTTCTGAGAAAAGTGAGCGATGAAAACCATGACATTGTCGGATTCATCGGCGTACAGGATGAGAATATCGAGATGCTTTTCGTCTCGCCCGCTCATCACAAAAAAGGGATCGGTGCACGGTTAGTCCATTACGCTATCCGTCATCTTTCAGCGAAGAAAGTGGACGTTAACGAACAAAATACCGCCGCGCTCGGGTTTTATCAGCATCTGGGCTTTCAGATGACGGGACGGTCTTCCGTTGATGGTGAGGGGAAACCGTTTCCCCTCCTCCATCTGAAGCTGATGCAATAATCCGGCACAGGAATCAGGAGAAAAAATGAACGGAAGTTGTCTCTGTAAACGTGTGCGCTACGAATGCGATCGCCTGGCGGGCAGCATTACGCATTGCTGCTGTCATACCTGCAGGAAAGCGCACGCCGCCGCTTATACCTCCACAGCGCGCGTGCGGCGTGAGGATTTCAGGTGGACCCAGGGAGAAGAATTTCTGACGGCATTTAATTCTTCCCCGGATAAGTTGCGTTATTTCTGTTCAGTCTGCGGATCTCATCTGATGGCTGAAAGACCTCATCAGAGCCACGTGATTCTGCGTGTGGCCACGCTGGACGACGATCCCGCTCAGACGCCGGCTTCCTATATCTGGTGTTCGCACACCGTGCCGTGGCTAACAGAACGCGACGATGTGCCTCATTATGAGGCTGAAGGTTGACCCGTTAATGCAATGGCGTTATGAACGCGGTTTATTTCACTTTACGTAGCGCTATTAACCGTGGCTGTGCTGCAATAAAAAAACATTTCCCGGAAGGCTGACATATATGTCAGCCTTCCTTTAAAAAACGACAGAACACCACCACTGCGCACGTTGCTCAGTCGACAATAAAAAGTTTTGCACCAGAGGTAGTTCTGGATTGATGCCGCTCCGCATTATCTCCCACCTGATAACTCATGCCGGCGTGCAAGGTAAATGTGCGTCCGTCTTCCAGCAACGTTTCCAGTTCTCCCTCCAGACAAAAAAGAATGTGTCCTTTGTGGCACCAGTGATCGGCGAGATAACCGGCAGAATATTCAACCATACGCACGCGCATTTTATCGGGCCCGTTGCCGAAGAACTGCGTCCGCCAGTAAGCCATACCGGTTTCCCCGGCATGCTCGGTTCTTTCGACTTCATGCCAGTTGGTAGTAGTAAAAGAAAACGCATCCATTTTCATGCTATTGCCCTCGACTGGCAAAAGAACTGTCTTGATTGGATTAAGGAAATGACGTGGTTTTTACTTTATACAGAAACATGATGACTGGTCAAAACGCCGCGGGCGAAACGGTGCACCATCAGTGCCGGTGGATCATTCACCGGAGGAACCTGCTGGCTGCCGAACCACAGCGGGTTCGCCGGGCAAATTGAGCCACAAATATAAGCCGGAACCCCTGCAAACATGCCTGCTGCGGGCCGGTGCACATGCCCGGCTGCAATAGCCAGTATTCTGGCCCGGTTGCGTCTGAGGATCGACTCAAGCTTATCAAGCCCGCGACACATTGATTCATCCAGCGTCGGTATGCCCGATGCGATAACCGGATGATGCAGAAAAAGCAGCGCTGGCAGTCCATGCGTATCGCTGAGTTGTCTTTCCAGCCATTCCAGATGCTCCCCGACGCTGCCAAAATTCTGTTTATTCACCGTGGAGTCCAGCCCCAGCATACGCAAACCGCCCATATCCTGAACAAAATGCAGCGCGTCTGCCGGGGTGTTTTTCGCCCAGTGATTTTCATGCCATGTCGTTTGCATGAGTCGTCGATCATCGGCGTTGCCCGGCAATATAAATGCAGTGTAATGCTGCTGGCGCAGTTGCTCAGCTATCTGCCAGTAACCCTGCCGCCACTCGCCATCAACAAGATCGCCCGTTAACACTAGCGCATCCGGTTGCACATGGGTGAGCCACGCCAGCGACCGCGCCAGGCGCAGCAGGTGATCATTGTCCGGTGCGGCATGGATGTCTGAAATCTGAGCGATTAACATAATGTCTCCGGAAATAAACAAGCGAACCAACAGGGCCGTCTGGCAGCATAGCACCCGCACCGTCACGCGACGCTGGCTGCGCGCCGCATTAAAATTCAGTATTATAGCGGTTCCTGCCGCTGACCCGAGTGAGTGCCCTGCCCGCTATGACTGACCACAATGCGCTGTTGGCGCGGTTGACCACCACGCTGGCGACAGAGAGTCGCACGCCGCTGTATAAACGCTTTGCCAGTGCGATTAAAGAGGCAGTGCGCGATGGCACGCTGGTGCACGAAGAGATCCTGCCGGGCGAGCGCGAGTTCAGCCAGTCGCTGAACATCTCACGCATCACCGTGCGTAAAGCCATGGACGAGCTGGAAAAAGAGGGCGTCGTGTTCCGTTCCCGCGGCTACGGCACGCAGATTTGCAGCCAGTTTGAATATTCACTCAAAGAACCAAAAGGATTGTCGCAGCAGGCGGTGCTGCGTGGTAAAACGCCGGACACCGTGTGGATCAACAAAAGCAAAATTGCCTGTAGCGCAGAGATCGCCGAAAAGCTGGGGCTGAGCACGGGCAGCGATGTCTATTTGCTGAAACGTATTCGCTATGTCGACCGCCAGGCGGTCTCGGTTGAAGAGTCGTGGGTGCCGGCGCGTTACATCGCCGATGCCGATGAGATTGGTATTTCGCTGTATGACTATTTTCATCGCCAGCAGATCCTGCCGGTGAAATCCCAGAGCCGGGTCAGCGCGCGTATGCCGGACGAAGCCCTGCAGCAGCAAATTGCCCTGCCCGCCAATGTGCCGGTGCTGGTGATTAAGCAGCTGGCACTCGACGCACAGGGCAATCCGCTGGAGTACAGCATCAGCTACTGCCGCAGCGATATGTACGTGTTTATTGCTGAGTAAGGCGTTGCTGCCAGTAAGCGCGCAGGGTGGCGCGATCGGGCGCACAGTCGCCACCGCGCCGGGAAACCACATACGACGCCACTGCGTTGCCCAGCGCAACGCTCTCCGCCAGTGACCAGCCGGACGCTAATCCCGCCAGTAATCCGCCAGCATGGCTGTCGCCCGCGCCGATAGTATCAACCACCGTTGTCGCCAGTGCGGGCACCCAGCCCTGCGCCTCAGCGTCGATGTATCCGGCACCTTCGCTGTCCAGCCTTAACACCATTGCGCCGCCAAACTGCTGCTGCCAGCGCGCCATCAGCTGATGGGCGTCGAAAGGTTCGGATGCGCGCAGACGCTCATGCCACAGCAGCTCCGCTTCCTGCCTGTTCACTGTAATCAGTGGCTGCAACGCCATGATGCGCGCAAACTGCGCCTCGCCGATGTCCGCCAGCCGCGGGCCAAAATCCACCAGCAGCTGATACGGCTGTGCCTGCTGCTCCAGCCAGTCGATCAGCACTTCGCCGCTTTTGCTGGTGAGCTGATAACCGGAGAGATAGATCCAGCGCTGCGCCGGCTGCGGCAATGTGCGCAACAGCGCGGCGTCCCACTGGTTTTCCACGCCACTGACGGAAAGAAAGGTGCGCTCGCCATCCGGCTCGACCAGCGCCAGACACCAGCCATTATCACCGTGCGCATTTTCCAGTACGCTCTGCACACCGTATTCCGCCAGCTTCTGTCGCACGATACTGGCCCAGATACCGTTCCCCAGCGGCAGCGCGTTGATGGATGGAATGCCGAGACGATGCAGCGCAATGGCGACGTTAAGCGCACAGCCGCCAACGTTCACGCCCTGCTGATGCAGTTCGATGTCGCTGCCGCGATACGGCAACGTCCAGGCATCGGCAATCACATCCACTACCGCCGCCCCCACCACGCACACCGGCAACCGGCCCGCCAGTCGGGACAGATCGTCAGGCGTCAGCATAGGCGGCCTCGCGCTGCTGGCGGAAACGGACAAACGCGCGGCTGTAGTGAGTGAAATCCAGCGCGTTAGCGGCATCCAGTTCCGCTTTTAGCTGCGCATCGATCGCGTCGATACCGTGCAGCGCGCCGCAAATGGCAACCGCCATCGCGCCGATGGTATCCGTATCGCCGCCCAAATTGGCGCACAGAATGGCGCAGCGGTTGGGATCGGTGGCTGCCAGTTCGACCATAGCGATCGCTGCCGGTACCGATTCAATGGTGCTGGTACCGGTACCGACCAGATCGTAGATCTGCTGCATGGTCGACTCGGTGCCCCTGCCCTGCGCCACCACCTGCAACGCCAGTTCGATGCGGGCCGCCATCGCCGCACTGAAAGTGGTGACGCGCCGCTCCTGCGCCGCGCGGGCAATCGCCGGCAGTTCGTCACGAATTGTTGCCCAGTCGCTACCGTCAATCGCGCGGGAGATTGCCCAGGCGATCGCGGTGGCACCGGCAATCGCCACGTCGGATTTGTGTGTCGGGCTGGAGGCCAGCGCGACAGCGTCAATAAAAGCCGGCAGGTCACACGCTGGCAGCAGACAGCCCAGCGGTGACACGCGCATCGCCGCGCCGTTGGTCAGGCCATTATTTTCCAGCTGCGCCACCGGCGTACCGTTTTTCAGCGCGTTAAGCGCGATTTTGGAGGTCGGCCCGAGCACATTTTTGTTAAAGGCATCAAACGCTTCCGCCCAGCGCAGAATATTGGCGCCGATGGTTTCCGCATCAATTTCGCCGTCGTGGCTGATAATGGCATCGGCCAGCGCCAGCGCCATTGAGGTGTCATCAGTAAAAGCCGCCCGGCCAAAGTAGCAGGCGGCATTGTTTTCTGCCGGGCCGGGCAGGAAGCGATCAATCCAGCCGAAGTGCTGTTTCACGCGGCTGCGCGGCCACAGTTCCGATGGCATGCCCATCGCATCGCCCAATGCCTGGCCGTAAAATGCGCCCAAAATCCGTTTTTCCTGGTGTGTCATCGTCATGGTTACATCTCTTATTTATGGCTGTCAGCGGTTGCTGAGTTTTCAAAAGCGGTTAATTCATCACTGCGTTTTTTGCCGTCGCGGAACAGAACGATAAAGGCGATGGTGATGATGACTATCATCACGCTGCCAAACATCCACATCCCCGCCCAGTTGAAGGTCTGGCCGTTGCGCGGCTGGTCATACGCGAACATCTCCTGCATCAGATAGCCGCCGAGGCGGTAACCCAGCAGGCTGCCGATGCCCTGACAGGCCAGGGTGATCAGGCCCTGCGCAGCGTTACGCATCGCCACCGGCGCTTTCTTATCCACGTAAATGTAGGCGGTGATGAAGTAGAAGTCGTAGCTGACGCCGTGCAGCAGAATGCCCATAAACAGCAGGCCGAAGGTCAGCAGGTTTTGATCGCCGCCGAACACAAAGAACACGTAGCGCAGCGCGGCGGTGACCAGGCCGAGCAGCAGCACTTTGCCGATGCCAAAGCGTTTAATGAAGAACGGCAGCGCCAGCAGGAAGAAGATTTCTGATACCTGGCCGAGCGTCATCCAGCCGGTGGCGTGTGGCAGACCGACTTCGGTCAGATATCCCTCAGCGAAGATGTAGTAGAACGCCAGCGGCATACTGAACAGGAATGAACAGACGAAAAATACGAGGAAGCTGCGATCTTTCAGCAGATGCAGTGCGTCGAGGCCGAGCGCCACGCGCAGGCTGAACTTGCCGGTGCTTTTGGGTTCGGTGGCTGGCAGGGTCAGGGCGAACAGGCCAAGCAACAGCGAACTGGCCGCGGTGATCAGCAACGGTACGTTGCTGGCGGAGATATCGCCAAAGCCGAGCAGCGGCGGCAGAAAACCGCAGGCGATGCCGGAGGCGATCCAGCCGATAGTGCCCATCACGCGGATGCGCGGATAGTCGCGCTCCACGTCACCGACGTGGGAAAACGCAATACTGTTGGTCAGCGCAATGGTCGGCATATAGGTGAGCGCATACAGCAGCAGCAGCGGAAAGAAGCTGCTGAAGTGCGTCTGCTGTGCGGCAAAGAACATCAGAATCGCGCCGGCGATTGTCAGCAGCGATAACACTTTCTGTGCCTGGAAGAAACGGTCAGCCAGCGAGCCGACCAGAATCGGTGACAGGATGGCAGCGATGGAGGTACAGGCGTAGCACCAGGCGATCTCAACCGGCGAAAAGCCGTTTTTGCTGAGAAATGCCCACAGCGGCACGAACCATGCCCCCCAGATAAACCACTCTAAGAACATCATGAACGACAGCTTTGGAATTGTAGTTTTCATCGAAATAGACTCCCCGGTGTTGGTAGAACCAATCTAGCACCAGAATAGATACCTTTATAATACCTTTAGCTGATAGTTTGAGCTATCCCACAAGATTTTTACCTTATGGATAACCGATTAGCGAGGAGGATTGAGTGCGGGTGGGGGTTACGGTCTGGCGGGGTGTGGAGCTGCATTCTGCGGCTGTGAGGCGGTCGCCATGAATGGCGACCCTACGGCGATAATTGCAACGAAATGCGCACGGTTTTGTAGGGTGCGCGCCTGGTTATGCAGATTATGTAACCAGGTCGCCATGAATGACGCCCCTACGGCGATAATTACAATAAAATGCGCACGGTTTTGTAGGGTGCGCATTGATGCGCACCTGGTTATGCAGATTATGCAACCAGGTCGCCATGAATGGCGGTCCTGCGCCGATAATTGCAACAAAATGAGCACGGTTTTGTAGGGTGCGAATTGATGCGCACCTGGTTATGCAGATTATGTAACCAGGTCGCCATGAATGGCGACCCTACGGCGATAATTACAACGAATTCGCACTGTTTTGTAGGGTGCGCATTGATGCGCACCAGGGAATAACAAGTGCTTTAACGCGCAGGTATCTTCTACCGATTCACCAGCTTCGCTGGCAGCGCGACCACCAACAGCGAGCTGAGCAGCAGACACACGGCGAAGAACCACAGCGCGCCGTTGCTGCTGCCGGTGAGGTCCAGCGCCACGCCCATCACGGAATTACTCACCAGTCCGGCGATATTAGCGATCGAACAGGCCAGCGCAAAACCCGCCGCGGCCGCCGTACCTTTCAGGAACGTAGCGGGCAGACTGAAAAACACCGGCACCGCCCCGATAATCATCGCCTGCGCAATCGAGAACAGCAGCACGGTCATCGCCACGTTATGAGCAAAGAAGGTACTGGTCCCCATCGCTGCCGCGCCAATAATAAACGGAACAATGATGTGCCAGCGGCGTTCACGCAGGCGGTCTGAGCTGGCACCAATCGCCAGCATACCAATTAACGCCGCCAGACTGGGGATCGCCGTCAGATAGCCAATCGTGGTGATATCGGTGGTGCCGGCATTCTTAATAAAGGTCGGCATCCAGAAACCCATGGCGTAAGCGCTGAGCAGAATCGAGAAATCGATGCCGCCGAGCATCACCACGCGAATATTCAGCAGACCATCACGCAGGCTGTGTTTCAGCCCTTTGGCGTCACCTTCATCGCGCGCCAGTTCGCGAAGCACCGCCTGCTTCTCACTGCTGCTGAGCCAGCTGGCGCTCTCGACGCTGTTCGGCAGCAGCCAGAACGTCAGCACACCCAGTAATACGCTGGGCAGGCCTTCCAGCAGAAACAGCCACTGCCAGCCGCGCATGCCGTAAACCTCATGAAAATGCCCCATGATCCAGCCGGAAAGCGGTCCGCCAATCAGGCTGGAGAGCGGCAGGCCAATCATAAACAGCGCAATGATGCGGCTGCGGCGCCATGAGGGAAACCATTTGGTGAGATAGAACAGCACGCCAGGCAGAAAACCGGCTTCGGCCGCGCCGAGGAAAAAGCGGATGATGTAGAACTGGGTCGGCGTTTGCACCAGCAGCGTGGCGGTCGAGAGCAGGCCCCAGGTAATCATAATGCGCGCGATCCAGATCTTTGCGCCGACCCGCTGCAGAATCAGGTTGCTCGGCACTTCAAACAGGATATAGCCGACAAAAAACAGCCCGGCACCCAGACCAAACGCAGTCTCGCTCAGCGCCAGATCGCTCGCCATCTGTAGCTTAGCCAGGCCGATATTGATGCGATCAAGATAGGCCGCGAGATAACACAGGCAGAGAAACGGAATCAGCTTCCAGGTGATTTTGCGATAAATCGAAGCGGTGTCTTCGGCTGCCAGCGCAGCAGGACGGGTTGAAACGTCAGTCATGGTGTTCTCCGGGCGCAATAACCCCGTCGTCGGGGAGATGTTGTTATGCGTCTCAGCCGCAGCCGAAACGGACTGTTTGTGCGCACTCCGTGCAGGTGAAACGCGCCCTTAACGGGCGCTGAACTTCCCGAGATACTCCAGCGCCGCGGCTTTACTTACCACGTCGCCATATTTACTGTCGATATCAAATAAATTGGCCTGATGCGGCGCATCATGGCGATCGCCCACGCATTCGCGCACCACCATGGCGCGAAAACCGTATTGCAACGCATCCACTGCGCTGGCGCGGATGCAGCCGCTGGTGGAGCAGCCGGCGATCAGCAGCGTATCGATGCCCTGCGCCACCAGCATCGATGCCAGAGACGTGCCAAAAAACGCACTGGCATACTGTTTGGTGATCACCACTTCTGCGGCCAGCGGCTGCACCGCCGGACAAAACGCGGCGAGCGGATTGCCCTCCACCATGTCACGCATCACCGGGGCTTTCTGCACCCAGATCCCGCCGTCCTGCTGATGCTGCGGATGGTAGCGAATCTGCGTATGGATCACCGGAATCGCGCACTGGCGCGCCGCCGCCAGCAGGCCCTGTGCGGCGGCCACCGCCTCTACCACGCCCGGGGCAAATAGCGCGGCGCCCGGCGTGGTGTAGCCCTGCAGAAAGTCGATCATCAGCAGCGCCGGACGCTGACCAAAACCGATGCGGTTGCCCCAGACACCGGCGTAGTTATCACTGACACTCTGGCTCATGGTTTCTCCTTACCACGCACCGGACAGCAGTGCGCCCGCGCCCGGTACCACCGGCTCCAGCTCCAGCGCCTTCAGCAGAGCGTACGTGGTGGCAATGGCGGCCGTAATTACCGGCTTGCCGGTCTGCGCCTCCACTTTTGCCACCGCCGGCAGCGATGGCATCTGCACGCAGGCCGACAGCACCACCACATCAACATCCGTCAGCGTCATGTCCGCCACGATGCCGGGTAAATTGGCCGGGTCGTGGCGGGCGACGGCGAGGTTATCGGCAATTTCCAGCGCGCGCCACTGCTTTACCTCAATCCCTTCGCGCTGGATGTAATCCACCACCAGCTCGGTCAGCGGCTTCATGTAGGGGGCCACCAGCGCGATCTTCTTCGCGCCCATAATATGCAGCGCATCGACCAGCGCGCCGGCACTGGTGATCACCGGTGCCAGCGCCTCGTTGTCGCGCGTGACCTGTGTGAGGCGCTGCTGCGACTGGCGATGATAGCCCGGGCCCATCGCCATGATCGCCACCAGACAGGCATAGCCGAGCACGTCAACGCGCGCGTCGGACAGCTCCAGCGCACAGCGGTCGGACTCTTTATCCATCGCCGCCAGCTCATCTTTATTGACATGTTTCATGCGCATACGGCTGGAGTGGAAGGTAAACCGCTCCGGGCGAATCAGCTGGCGCGCCTGCAGCATGGCGGGAATTTCGGTTTCCATGGTGATGTTGGAACTCGGCACAATCTGGCCGATACGATACGAACGCGTCATGGCTGCGTCTCCGGATTCAGTGAGGGGCCAAGGAAGGTGCCAAAGGCATTAAAGAAGCCGTGAAAATCATCCCACGGGATCATGTGACCGGCGCCGGCTACCCGACTGATCTCAATGGTCGGCAGCAGCTCGCGGATTTCGGCTTCATCTTCCGCCTGAATGACGCCGCCCTTGCCTGCCACCATCAGCAAGGTTTTTGCCGGTAGCTGAGGGAAATATTGATGGATATCGAGCTGGTGAAAATCGTCATAGGCGCGACGGATGGCCGGCGTATAGCAGGTGTGCAGCCACTCGGCGCGCAGCTGACGCTGGTCATCGCTCCAGGCCGGGCAGTATTGCTTCATGGCTTCAGCATCCATGCCACGCTGCGCGTCGCGAATGGAATCTTCATACCACGGCCACTGCCCCGGATAGAGACGCCGGCCCGGACCGGAAACCGGCGGATCGATCAGCGACAGCGACAGCACGCC
The DNA here is from genome assembly GCF_016643525.1 of Pantoea sp. Morm. Lineage (NCBI taxonomy): Bacteria > Pseudomonadati > Pseudomonadota > Gammaproteobacteria > Enterobacterales > Erwiniaceae > Pantoea > Pantoea sp. Morm. Next base: position 26,243 of record NZ_VOQX01000055.1, read on the forward strand.
GGCTGGCTGTTTCACCGCCGCACGCATGATGAAGCGCGCGCCCATCGAATGGCCAACCAGGTGATAGCGCGTCAGCCCCAGCGCATCCGCGAAGGCGTTGATGTCATCGGCGCAGCTCTCCATGCCGTAATCCAGCCCTTCACCGCTGCTGGAGAGCCCGCGACCGCGCACGTCCAGTACCCAGGTATCAAAATGCTGCGCAAAAACTTCCGCCACAAAACCCCAGGTGATTGCCGGGCTGGTGATACCCGGTACGAGGATCAGCGCGGGCCCGCTGCCGCCGTAGCGCAGATAGTGCTGGCGAATGCCGTTGGCCTGTACCTGCCCGCCGTGCATAAAACGGCTCATGAGGTCACCTCGCTTTTCAGCGGCGCGGCAAACACGTCGTAGCCGTACACCCAGGCCGGATCTTCCTGGGTGCGCAGGAAAGTATTAGCGTTAGAGACGGCCTGCACGCGCGACGCACGTTCTTTGCGGTTGGCTTCATACAGGCGGAACGCGGTGCGGTAATCATCAAGACCGGTTTCCGTCAGGCAGCGCGACAGCATGGCGGCATCTTCGATGGCCATCGCAGCGCCCTGCGCCATGTGCGGTTTCATGGGATGGCAGGCATCACCCAGCAGCACAATGCGCCCTTCGCTCCATACCGGCAGCGGCTGGCGGTTGAGCAGCGGCCATTTGGTGACCGATTCGCTGCACTCGATCAGCGCCTGTACCACCGGATGGTAGTGACCAAAGGTTTCCAGCATCTCCTGCTGACTACTTTCAACGAAGCTGCCTTTGATATCCCACGCCGGGTGCGGCACACCGGAGACGTAATAATATTCGTCGCGCGCTTTGGTGGTGTAATAGACCATCAGATGACGATCTTCAGACCACCACTTCACGCAATCTTCAAAGCTGAGGTTGTATTTACGCAGTTGTTCGCCGCGGATCAGCGCACGGTGCGCCACCCAGCCGCTGTAAGTGGGCGCTTCCACCCCCAGCAGATGCTCACGCAGTTTTGAGTTAATGCCATCCGCGCCAATCACGATATCCGCGCGCGCTTCGCTGCCATCCTTAAAACGCAGCACCACATCGCTGCCGCTGTCTTCGACGCTGCTCAGGCACTTACCGAACTGGACGCTGTCCGGCTGCAGACTGGTCATCTGCATGGCCTGCAAATCGCCCCGGTGCACCGTGACATAAGCCGCACCGTACTCTTTGCGCGCATAAGCGCCCAGCGGAATGCGTGACAAATACTCCCCGGTCTCGCCGTCGCGGCTGAACCAGAAATCGGGATGCGAAGCCAGATCCTCCAGCTGCTGTTCGATACCCATGCGGCGAAACACCTTGAGCACGTTCGGCCCCATGTGGATGCCGGCACCCAGACGGGAGAAAGCCGGGCTTTGTTCGTAGACCGTGACATGAAATCCCGCTTTCTGTAACAGCGAGCCGGCGGCAAGCCCGCCCAGCCCGGCGCCGATTACCGCGATGCGTTTCATATTGCTCATATTTTCCTCTCACACAGACGCTGATTTGAAGGTATGCACGCGGATAAACGATCAAACCCGACAGTGAATTTATAGTGCATACACTTCAATTATTGAGGTTATGACACTGTTAAAAGCAACCGTATTTACAGTGAAAACTCGATAACATGATGTTAATCACAGCCTGATGATAAGGTTAAATAGGCTTTTCTTATGTCAAAAAGAAATGCTTGCACTGTTCTTCGCAACACGTCTATAACAAACACATAAAGCGTGTTCGCTATAAATAGCTGAAGTTTTGCGCAGCAAATTGTCTGACATCTAACCCTGAGAGGAAACCGCTATGGCAGTAAATCAGAGCCAGTTAGGCCAGATGTTCGAGCAGGTTTTACGGCTGTCGAAAGTCGACGCCAGCCAGAGTGTCGCCATCCTGAAAAGTCACTATTCCGATGCACGCACCGTGCAGGCCGCCACTGATGCTGCACTACGATTGGGCGCGAAGGTGTACTGCATTGAGCTGCCGGCCTTCAATCACCCGACGGCAATGGGTAACGACATGACCGCCTACTGTGGTGATACCGCGCTTACCGGCAACATTGCCGCACAGCGCGCGCTGGAAGCGGCGGACCTGATCGTCGATACCATGATGCTGCTGCATTCGCCGGAGCAGGAGCAAATTCTGAAAACCGGGACGCGAATTTTGCTGGCGGTTGAGCCGCCGGAAGTATTGGCACGAATGTTGCCCACTGAAGAGGACAAGTCGCGCGTGCTGGCCGCGGCGGCAGTGCTGGAAAAAGCGCGCATGATGACGGTGAAGTCGCCGGCCGGCAGTGATTTTCGCGCCCCGCTCGGCCAGTACCCCACGGTAACGGAATATGGCTACGCGGATGAGCCGGGCCGCTGGGATCACTGGCCGAGTGGCTTCCTGTTTACCTGGCCGAATGAAGATCAGGCTGAAGGCGTGCTGGTGCTGGACGTCGGCGACATCCTGCTGCCGTTTAAATCTTACGCGCGTGAACGCATCACGCTGGAGATCGAGAAAGGTTTTGTCACCCGCATCCACGGTGGCTTTGAAGCCGAGTATCTGCGCGATTACATGCGCTACTTCAACGATCCGGAAGTGTACGGTATTTCCCACATCGGCTGGGGGCTGCAGCCGCGCGCGCAGTGGACAGCGATGGGATTACACGACAAAAACGACGGCATGTGTATGGACGCGCGCGCCTTTTACGGCAACTTCCTGTTTTCGACCGGACCGAACACCGAAGTGGGCGGTAAGCGCAAAACGCCGTGCCATATGGACATTGCTCTGCGCCGCTGCGACATCAAAGTGGACGATTTGCTGGTGGTGGCGGAAGGTGAAGTGGTGGCACCGGAGGCCTCACGCGCGCGTTAATCGTGCGCAGGGAACGGCTGTCAGCACAGTGACAATGCATTACACTGCCTGACAGTTTCCGGGAAAAAGGATAAAGGCATGTCGCACCAGCAGGATCCGCGCGCAGACCAGCGCTATGACTATACCGAGCAGGTTGGACATCTGTTGCGCAAGGTGTATCAACGCCATGCGGCGATTTTTCAGCAACACGTCGGTGATTCACAGATCACTGCCGTGCAATTTATTACCCTCTGTGCGCTGCGCGATCGCGGTCCGAGCGCACAGAACGATTTAGTGCGTTATACCGCCGTCGATCAGGCCACCATTCGCGGTGTGGTTGAGCGTCTTAAGGCGCGCGATCTGGTCAGTCTGGGTCCCGATCCCACCGACAAACGCAAAGTGATTGTCATGCTGACCGATGCAGGCCACCGCCTGATTGACAGCACGACAGACAACGCGATGCGCATCACCGAAATGACTTACGGGCAGCTGAATCCGGCCGAACGGGTCGCGCTGATTTATCTGCTGAAAAAAATGCTGGACGATACGAGCCAGCCCTAACCCGGGGCGCTTAGCCGCCTCGCTAAGGCGGTTAATAATGAAAATGCTGGCACATCAGACTGCCACACCGGTTTCACCTGCATCCACGTGCCATTACGCCCTTGAGGTGAACGGTGCGACTCACTCCATCAGCAGCTATCGCGATACCTCGCTGCTGCTGGTGCTGCGTAATCACCTCCAGCTTAACGGTCCCAAATATGGCTGCGGCCTGGGTGAATGCGGTGCCTGCACCGTGCTGATCGATGGCGTTGCCGCGCGCGCCTGCGTCATCCCGGCCTATGGCGTGCGTCAGCGCGCTATCACCACGCTGGAAGGGCTGGGCAACCGCGAAGCACTGCACCCGGTGCAGCAGGCGTTTATCGAGGCGCAGGCCGCACAATGCGGTTACTGCCTTAACGGCATGATCATGACCACCGCCGCGCTGCTGCGCGCTCAGCCCTGCCCTGATGACCGGCAAATACGTGCGGCGCTGAGCGGTAACCTGTGCCGCTGTGGCACCCATCAGGAGATTCTGTGCGCGGTGAAGCGTGCCATCACCTTATGCCTGCAGCAGGCGGAGGCGGCATCATGAGTACGGCTAACGTCCCCACGCAGCAGCAGTTGCTGGCAGCCAGCGACATCCTGTTGATTGTCGATGAGATTCAGCCGCCGCCCGGGCTGGTACCCAAAGGCCAGACGCCGACGCTGAAAGCCAAAGAGCGGGCTCTGTTTCTGGCTATTGACGGTTCCGGCAGCGTCTGGGCCTTCAATGGCCATGTCGATCTCGGCACCGGGGTGAAAACCGCGCTGACGCAAATCGTCGCCGAAGAGCTCAATCTGCGCATGGATCAGGTGCAAATGGTACTGGGCGATACGCTACGCGTGCCCAACCAGGGTGCCACCATCGCCAGCGCCACATTGCAAATTTCTGCCGTACCACTGCGTAAAGCGGCTGCAACGGCGCGCCAGTGGCTGTTACAGCAGGCCGCCGCGCGCTGGCAGCTACCGGTGGAGAGCATCACTCTGGACGGCGGTTTCCTGCAGCACCCCAACGGGGTGCAACTGTCATTTGCCGAACTGGTGCAGCAGCAGCGCAGCATCGTGCCGATTGATCATCAGGTAACACTCAAGCCCGCCAGTGAATATCGCCTAGTTGGTACCAGCTCGGCGCGGGTGGATATTCCCGCCAAAGCCACCGGCGAACTAACGTGGGTGCATGACCTGCGCGTGCCCGGTATGCTGCACGGCCGGGTCATCCGTCCACCGTATGCGGGCTATGACACTGGTAGCTTTGTCGGCACCTCATTGCTCAGCATTGACGAAAGCTCGATCGCGCATCTCGAAGGCATCGTGAAAGTGGTGCAGATCGCGGATTTTGTCGGCGTGGTGGCCGAGCGCGAGGAGCAGGCTATCGCCGCGATGGACGCATTACAGGTGCGCTGGAAGCCGTGGGAACACAGCCTGCCGGACCTGCGCGATATCGAACAGGCTATTCGTGATAATCCCCGCACCTCGCGCGTGGTGCATGACAGCGGTGAAGTGGATGCCGCGCTGGCGAATGTCGCGCAGCGTTTTACCCGCAGCTATGTCTGGCCTTATCAGCTGCATGCGTCGATTGGCCCTTCCTGCGCGGTGGCCGACTATCAGCCTGATTCGCTGCAGGTGTGGAGCGGCACGCAGAACCCGCACCTGCTGCGCGCCGATCTGGCATGGCTGCTGGAGAGGCCGGAAGAGACTATTGAAGTGAACCGCATGGAAGCCGCCGGTTGCTATGGTCGCAACTGCGCCGATGACGTGGCCGCCGATGCGGCGCTGTTGTCGCGCGCGGTGGGCCAGCCGGTGCGGGTACAGCTGACGCGCGCCCAGGAGCACGTCTGGGAACCGAAAGGCACTGCACAGCTGATGGAGGTGGACGGCGGGCTGGACGCGCAGGGCAATCCGCAGGTGTATGATTTCACCACGTCTTATCCGTCCAACGGCGCACCCACCCTGGCACTGCTGCTAACCGGCCGTGTCGATCCGGTGGCGCTGGCGTATGAAATGGGCGATCGCACCTCCATTCCACCTTACGATTTTCCCCATCTGCGCGTCACCATTGAGGACATGGCGCCGATTGTGCGCGCCTCGTGGATGCGCGGCGTTTCGGCCCTGCCCAACACCTTTGCCCATGAATCCTATATGGATGAGCTGGCCCACGCGGCAGGCGTCGATCCGGTGGAGTACCGGCTGCGCTACATTCAGGACGATCGCGCCGCCGAGCTAATGCGCTCCACCGCTGCGCGCGCAGACTGGACGCCGCGCACCGCCATTCAGCAGACCGCCAGCGAACCCGGCATTTTGCGCGGACGCGGTTTTGCCTACGCACGCTATATTCACAGCAAATTTCCCGGCTTCGGCGCCGCCTGGGCTGCCTGGGTCGCGGATGTCGCGATTGATAAGCAGAGCGGCGAGATCGCCGTTACGCGCATCACCGTAGGCCATGATGCCGGCATGATGATCAACCCGGAAGGGGTAAAGCATCAGATTCACGGCAATGTCATTCAGTCCACCAGCCGGGTGCTCAAAGAACAGGTGACGATTGAAAGCAACCTGATCGCCAGCCAGGAATGGGGCAGCTACCCGATCCTGACGTTTCCGGAAGTGCCGGATATCGACGTGATGATGGTGCCGCGCCCGCACGAACCGCCGCTCGGCGCGGGGGAATCCGCGTCGGTGCCCAGCGCCGCGGCCATCGCTAACGCGGTGTTTGATGCCACCGGTATCCGTTTTCGCGAATTGCCCATTACCGCTGACAAACTGCGTCAGGCGCTGAACGGCCCCGATCCGCAGCCGGAGCCACAGCTGGCCGCACCGGCCCAAACCGTCCGCCGCCGCAGCCGAAAATGGGCGCTGGGTGGCGTAACAGGATTGCTCGGTCTCGCCGCTGGCGTGGCGATTAACGCGCTGCCGTGGCGCGCACCGATTGCGCCCGTGACACCCCCGGCCGCCGGAAGCTGGTCGGCGGAGATGCTGGAACGTGGCCGTCAGGTGGCCGCCGCCGGTGACTGCGCGGTATGCCATACCACGGAAGGCGGCGCGACCAATGCCGGCGGCCTGAAGATGGAGACGCCGTTTGGCACGCTGTACACCACCAACATCACGCCGGATAAACAGACCGGCATCGGCAGCTGGTCATTTAACGCCTTCGATCGCGCCATGCGCGAGGGCATCAGCCGCGACGGCCATCATCTCTATCCGGCGTTTCCCTACACCAGCTTTCGCCAGCTGAGCGAAGGCGATATGCAGGCGCTGTACGCCTGGCTGATGTCGCAGCCGGCGGTACAGCAGGCACCAGCAGAAAACCAGATGCGCTTCCCCTATAACCTGCGCTTCCTGATGGCAGGCTGGAACGCGCTCTACCTCGGGCGCGGCGAATTCCAGCCTGACCCCCGCAAAAGCGCCGAATGGAATCGCGGTGCCTATCTGGTGAACGGAGCCGGACACTGCGGTGCCTGCCACTCGCCGCGTAATTTGCTGGGCGCGGAAAAACGCGGGGACAATTTCCTCGTCGGTGGCTGGGTGGACGGCTGGGAAGCGCCCGCGCTTAATCAGCTGAGTAAAGCCCCGCAGCCGTGGACGGCGCAGTCGCTGTATAACTACCTGCGCAGTGGTTACGATGCGCAGCACGGCGTTGCCGCCGGACCAATGGCTCCGGTGGTAAGCCATCTCGCCACCCTGCCGGAAGCCGATGTGCGCGCCATGGCCAGCTATCTGGCGGATATCAATGGTCAGGCAGCGCGCCCTGTCGCTGCACCGGCGGCAAAACCGGCATGGAACACTGCCGCAGGGGAACGGCTGTTTAAAGGTGCCTGTCAGGCCTGCCACAGCGCCAGCGAGGGCGGACCGCAGTTGTTTGGCGTCAGCCCATCGATGGCCAACAGCAGCAGCATAACCAGCGCGACGCCGGATAATCTGTTACAGGTGGTATTGCACGGTATCGACAAACCGGCAACCGATGCGCTCGGTTATATGCCCGGCTTTGCCGCCAGTTTGTCGGATAAGCAGGTTGCGGATATTGCCGCCTGGCTGCGCCAGCGCTACGCATCTGACCAACCGGCGTGGCAGAATCTGAGCGAAAAAGTGGCGCAGGTACGCGCTAATCCCGGCAGCCACTGACCCATTCAGGCGCGCTGCCGGTCAGCGGCTTGCCCCGGATCGTGGCAGATCCGCGTCGCGGATCGTGCCCTGATGGGCCGGCAGAGTGATGAGAATAGCCGGGTCAAGCAGCGCGCGGGCACCGCTGTCGCCCTGCAGTT
>NZ_VOQX01000056.1:0-33256 GCF_016643525.1 Pantoea sp. Morm
TCAGAGATGTGGCTGCGATAAATTATTGTTGTAAGCATTTTACGCTCCAGATTGTCGCGATTGTCCTCTGACACCTTAGCAGCATGGGTTAAATTGTGAAACGTCCGGGCTGAGTGCAGCCTGGCGGCTGACTGAGTCCGGTAAAAGGGTTGAGCGGAATTCAAAGGTCGGAAAAGGTGCTGACAGCCTGGCGGCCGCGCTGAAAAGACAAGCGGCGCGTAAAGCGCCGCTCCGGATGAGCCTGCCAGTGAGCGATAGCGGCCCGGCAGCAGGGCTTTAGCTGTCGCGGGTTTTACCCTCTTCGATAAACTCTTCGTCGATCTCTTCGACGTTTTCCCGGTTGTCGCGGCCGGAGAGCAGATTCCAGCAGGCGATGAACAGGGCAGCGATCAAGGGACCAATCACGAAGCCGTTGATGCCGTACACTTCCATGCCGCCCAGCGTGGCGATCAGGATCAGGTAATCCGGCATTTTGGTATCTTTGCCGACCAGCAGCGGACGCAGGATGTTGTCCACCAGCCCGACCACGATGACGAAGAAGCCCACCAGGAACAGGCCTTTCCACAGCGCCCCGGTGGCGAAGAAGAAGATGGCCGCGGGTACCCAGACGATGGCCGAGCCGACTGCCGGAATCAGCGACAGGAACGCCATCAGCGCGCCCCACAGCAGGCTGCCGTCGATGTCAGTGATCCAGAAGGCAAAGCCACCAAGCACCCCCTGAACCACGGCCACCACCACGGTGCCTTTGACCGTCGCGCGCGATACAGCGGCAAATTTCATCAGCAGATGGTGCTTAACATAGGTGGAGAGCGGCAGCGCTTCGAGAATCAGTCCGACCAGCCAGGCGCCGTCTTTCAACAGGAAAAACAGCAGATAAAGCATCACGCCAAAGCCCACGGTGAAGGTGAAAGTCCCTTTACCGATCAGGAACACGCTGCCCGCCATGTATTGTCCGCCCTTCAGCGCAAAGCTGGAGAGTTTTTGCTGAATCTGTGCGGCATTGTTCAGATCGTGATCCGCCAGCCAGGTTTGTGCCCACTCCGGCAGATGCTGCAGCAGCGAGGCAAACACCGTCGGGAACTGCGCGGAATTGGTTTGCAGCTTGGTGTACACCGTATTGATCTCGACCACCAGCGACGAGGTGATGATCGCCAGCGGCGTGAACACGATCAGGCAGATAATCAGTAAGGTCACGAAAGAGGCCAGCCCGTTGCGGTCGCCCATTTTGCGCCGCAGCAGTGACTTCAGTGGCGCAAAGATCACCGCCAGAATCGCCGCCCACAAAATGGCGGAGAAATAGGGCGCCAGCACATCAAAAAAGGCGATCGTGACAATCGCCAGAATCACTATAAAGAAACCGATATTTAACCCTTTAACACGCATGCAAAAGCCTCGCAGATAAACGTAGCGAATGAACTATAGAACGGCTTTTGCGGAATGTAATGTTTTTAGCGCGCAAGGCAAGGCGTGCAGGATGAAAAGCTGTCCCGAACTGTCCGCCCTATGTCCGCTCACAGGCTGGCGCGCCGGGGCGGCGGCGACGATGATAGCCCTGAACCCTGACAGGAGAGTGCCATGCTGGAATTACGTCCTAACTGTGAATGCTGCGATAAAGATCTGCCGCCGGCCTCGCCTGATGCGCGCATCTGCTCGTTTGAGTGCACGTTTTGCGTTGACTGTGCGGAAGGCGTGCTGGCGCAGCGCTGCCCGAACTGCGCGGGTGAGCTGGTACGGCGACCGATACGTCCGGCGCAGGCGCTGCTGCGCCATCCGGCTGCAACACAGCGATATCCTGTTTCTGCGCCACCCCGCTAAATTCGCCAGCGCAATTGGATTAACAGCCGGCGCATAATTATTGTGCGCCCGCTTGCTGGTTATTTAACCTTACGCTTCAGCGCAACGAAAAATTAGCGTTATATTAATCACGCACATCGATTAATTGCCAGAACAGCAATAGGGCTCTCGTTATCAATGAAATGTGCCAGCCAGCTAGTTTGCCGGTCGGCTTAAATGGCGGCATAACTAAAAAATGGCATGGATTAATTTTTTATGTTTAAATTCAATGCTTTGTGATTTTGTGTCGATATTTTATACGGGCTGACTATATTTCCTGGCGACAGCTGGTCAGAGCACGGACCTTATTTCCTTTCACGTTATGTACCTTTGGTGGTTATTTTGGCTGCCATGAACATTTTTACGGTTTTTTCTGAAAATAGAAGTTTTCTGAAAATATTTTGCCCTGATGAATGTTATTCTTTCCGGGCAATGCTAGTGATGTGGCGTTGTGTGCTTCAGTTTTACCCTCTTTTTAGCAGGGTTTCCCCGCTTTATGCTTTTTATGGAAATAGCATTGTCCGCCCGATCCCCGCGATCGGGTTTTCTTTATTCCCGCTGAATTAACTGCTTATTTCCCTGCCAGCCTTATCGTGCCACGCCACCATAAAGTCTCCACAATCGTTAAGAAAGCGCTAACCTGGCGTAATGTATTGTAAGTCACCGATTTTTAAGACTTTTGGAAATGCTGTTTTAGCTTTGTTTAGGTAATAGTAAGCCTCAACGGCGCGCAGACTGCCGTTATCCCTGGAGGTAACACCATGAAAAAAACAACACTTACGATTATTGCGTCATTTATTGCATGCAGCACACTGTTTTCCAGCGTCTCCTGGGCCGACGGTCCCGGTGACCATCGCTGGGACCCGCACGGCGGCGACCGCCATCAGGATCGCGGCCCGGGTCCCGATCATCATGATCGTCGTGACTTTGGCCACGATCGCGGACCGGGCCCGGATCGTCACGACCACTATGCTGACCACCGTATGCCGGAGGGACATCGCGGCGGCGATCGCTTTGCCTGGCGCGGTCATGATTTTCGCCGTGGTTATCCGGCACCGCCAGAGTTTCGCGGTCCACACTATCGCGTCGATGACTGGCGGGCACGCGGTCTGTATGAGCCGCCGCGCGGCGAGCACTGGGCCTTTATCGACGGAAATTATGTGTTAGTGGCGGCCGCGACCGGGATTATCACCGCCATTTTGCTGAATAACGCATTTAACTAATCCTGCCGCACGGATGGCGACGGCCATCCGTGTTTCTCTCCGCTTTCACCGCTCACCAGGTTATTCTCTGGACAACCCGTTTTTCCTTTCAACGCGTTAAGGAGTCATGATGACCATGGTAAAAATGGTGGCGGTGGATATGGACGGCACCTTTCTCGACGATAAAAAACAGTACAACCGGGCACGTTTTCAGGCCTGCTATCAGGAGATGAAGCGGCGCGGCATCAAATTTGTGGTCGCCAGCGGTAATCAGTATTACCAGCTCAAATCCTTCTTTCCCGACATCGCCAGTGAGATCGCCTTTGTCGCCGAAAATGGCGCGTGGATCCTCGACAGGGATGAGGAGCTGTTCTGCGGCGCGTTCTCGCGCGAGGACGTTAATGCCGTGCTCGATACCCTGCAGCGCGGTAACTATCCCAACCTGAAATACATCCTCTGCGGCCGCAACAGCGCTTATCACTTCAACACCATGGATGAGCAGTGGCTGGTCAAAATGCGTCACTACTGCCATCGCCTCAAGGCGATCGATAGCCTCGCTGACGTGGGCGATGACCGGCTGTTCAAGTTTGCGCTGAATCTGTCCGATGATTATGTCGATATTCTGATGGCTGATATTGAGCGTCTGCATCAGGGCGCGGCGGCGGCGACCTCCAGCGGGCACGGCTCGGTGGATTTGATTGTGCCCGGCTTGCACAAAGCCAACGGGCTGCGTCTGTTGCAGCAGCGCTGGGACATCAGCAGCGATGAGGTGCTGGCGTTTGGCGACGGCGGTAACGATCTGGAGATGCTGGTGCAGTCGCGCTTCAGCTTTGCCATGCAGAATGCGCCGCAGCGGGTCAAAGACGCTGCGCGCTACGGCGCACCGTCCAATAACCAGGAAGGCGTGCTGCAGGTGATTGAGCAGATGCTGGCGGGGGAAGGGCCGTTTGCTGGCTGAATAAGCAACGGGCAGCCTGCGCTGCCCGAAAGGCTCAGACGACGCGCCACGCGGCGGTAATCATCTCCGTGAGCGTGGCGGGATCATAATTGACCCAGCCGTTTTTGCTGTTGGCGCGCGCCACAATCCAGTCGACCTCTTCCGCAGCCAGCGTCGGTCCTTCCAGCCAGAACGGCACGATAGCCTGCTGCTGCAGCCAGGCTTTCAGCGCCAGCGCCGGCGGTGCCGTTTCATCGGGCAGCAGGCGTTCAGCCAGCGCCGCCATCAGCCGCTGCTGTTCGGGGTGCGCGCGCTCCGCCAGTACATCCAGGAACGGGAACAGCAAACGACCGCAGACTTCGCCGTGATGGAACGGTTTAATCGCCCCCAGCTCGCCGGCAATACCGTGGATCACCCCCAAACCCGCGCTGCTCAGGCTGACGCCGCCGAGCCATGATGCCATCATCATCGCTTCACGTGCCGCATCGCCGCGGCTGTCGTCCTGATTGAGGTACGGCCACGCCTGCATGAACAGTTGCAGCCCGTTGAGCGCGTTCTGCTGACTGAACAGGTTGCCCTTGCGTGACAGATAAGCCTCGAACAGGTGGGTAAAGGCATCAATGGCGCAGGTAGCCAGTACACGATCCGGCGCCCCTTTGAGCAGATCGGGATCGAGAATCGCCACCTGCGGCACAAACACCGGATGGCGCAGCGAGGCCTTCACCTTAATGTGCTGCTGATCGGTCACCACCGCATTCTGCGTGACCTCGCTGCCGGTGCCGGCGGTGGTAGGAATGGCGATCAGCGGTAGCGTGACCGCCTGTACCGGCGTATCGCCCACTTTCTCGAGGTAGCGCGCGATATTCAGCGGATGCTGCATCATGGCGCCAAAGGCTTTGGCCGCATCCAGCACGCTGCCGCCGCCGATGGCGACAACGCGATCGACGTGGCCACGCCAGCGCGTCACCCAGCCATCGATCTCGTCTGGCGAGGCTTCATGGCTGACAATTTCATAGCCCAGAATGTGATCGTTCAGCGTCGCGCCCAGGCGTGCCCACGCCGGACTGTTTAGAAATGAGCGGCCGCAGAACAGCAGCGTGGGCTGCGGATTCGCCGCCAGCAGCGGGACCAGGCGGTCGATGCTGCCACGGCCAAACAGGGTTTGTTGATTACTGTACAGCTCAATCAGATTCTCACTCACCTGCAGATCCTTATCGGTTGGCATAAAACAGCTAGTGTAACCAAAAGCCACGCCGCTGCCGGGGCAAACATTCTGATAACCCTCCGACAAAAAGTTGATCACCTTCGCAAAACAGAAATTCACCCGCTGCACCAGGTGCTTTCCCGTCAATGTTACCCTTAACATGATACCGGTAACAGGATGTCGCATTCTGAAACATCTGGCACTGATAATCCCTTTGTCCCATTACAACAAACCGCTGCCGGTAATACGCCGAGCGCAAAAGTGGAGAAAAATTATGCCATTACTCTATGTGGCAATTGGCGTGGCGTTACTGCTGCTGCTGATGATTCGCTTCAAACTTAACGGCTTCATCGCGCTGATTCTGGTGGCACTGGCGGTAGGCATGATGCAGGGCATGCCGGTCAATAAAGTGATTGGATCGATCAAAACCGGCGTCGGCGGTACCCTGGGCAGCCTGGCGCTGATCATGGGCTTTGGCGCGATGCTGGGGAAATTGCTGGCCGACTGCGGCGGTGCGCAGCGTATCGCCACCACGCTGATCGAAAAATTCGGCCAGAAGCACATTCAGTGGGCGCTGGTGCTGACTGGCTTCACCGTGGGCTTCGCGCTGTTTTATGAAGTCGGGTTTGTGCTGATGCTGCCGCTGGTGTTCAGCATTGCCGCGTCGGCGCGCGTGCCGCTGCTGTATGTCGGCGTGCCGATGGCGGCCGCCTTATCCGTGACGCACGGCTTTCTGCCACCGCATCCGGGTCCGACCGCGATTGCCACGTTATTTAATGCCGACATGGGTAAAACCCTGCTGTACGGTACGCTGCTGGGTATTCCGACGGTGATTCTGGCCGGGCCGGTGTATGCGCGTTTCCTGAAAGGCATTGATAAGCCGATTCCGGAAGGGCTGTGGAACCCGAAAACTTTCAGCGAAGCGGAGATGCCGGGTTTTGGCGTTAGCGTGTGGACGGCGCTGGTGCCGGTGATCCTGATGGCGCTGCGTGCCGTGGCAGAAATGCTGCTGCCGAAAGGCCATGTGCTGCTGCCGTACGCGGAATTTTTTGGCGATCCGATCATGGCGACGCTGATTGCGGTGCTGATTGCCATCTTCACCTTTGGCCTTAACCGTGGCCGCAGCATGGATGAGGTGATGGGCACCATCACTGACTCGATCAAAATCATTGCCATGATGCTATTGATCATCGGCGGCGGCGGCGCCTTCAAACAGGTGCTGGTGGACAGCGGTGTGGACAAATACATCGCCGGCATGATGCATGAAACCAACGTCTCGCCAATCTTTATGGCGTGGTCAATTGCGGCGGTGCTGCGTATTGCGCTGGGATCTGCCACCGTCGCGGCGATTACCGCCGGCGGCATTGTGGCACCGCTGATTGCCACCAGCGGCGCCAGCCCGGAGCTGATGGTCATTGCCGTCGGTTCCGGCAGTGTCATCTTCTCGCACGTTAACGATCCGGGCTTCTGGCTGTTCAAGGAGTACTTCAACCTGACCATCGGTGAAACTATTCGCTCGTGGTCGGCGCTGGAAACCATCATCTCGGTGTGCGGTCTGCTGGGCTGTTTGCTGCTGTCCGCTGCGCTGTAACCGGCTGAGGCACCGTGCCTCAGCCCCGGCGGCTTACTGCGCTAAGGCGCGGAAGGCCGCCAGTTCGTCCTCCGGCATGCCAGCCTGGCGTGCCGCTGCGCAAATCTGCTGCCAGCTGTTGCTGTCCAGCGGAATGCCCTCGCGTTCACGTGCTGCCCGGTTGCGCGTTTCCCATTCGCCCGGCACCAGAATCTCCGCCTCACCACTTTGCGGTGAGCGCCTGACCCACGCGAGAAACTCTTCGGCTTCCTGCTGCATCGCCGGTGCGTCAAACGCGTCAGGGTTCAGGATTATGGTGGTCATGCCGTTAAAGATGGCGTCAGTGCCGGTGAGCAGCGTGGCGTCATGCGTAGTGCGACCGCCGGACAGCGCGCCGCCAAGGATTTCGCACATCGTCGCCAGCGCATAGCCTTTGTGCAGGCCGAAGGCGGTCAGCGCGCCATACGGCGACTGATGCATCACGCTCGGATCGGTGGTCGGCTGGCCCTGCGCATCAAGCAAATAGCCCGGCGCGACCGGCTGACCTTTGTTATACGCCACACGCGTTTTACCAAAGGCGATGCCGCTGGTGGCAAAGTCCAGCAGCAGCGGTTCGCCGTCGCGACGCGGAAACACCGCGCAGAACGGATTGGTGCCGAAGCGGCGATCGCTGCCGTTAAACGGCGCCACCATCGGATCGCCCATCACATTAACGAAGTGAAAGGAGACAAAGCCCGCTGCGGCACACTGCTCCGCCCAGTGACCGATACGGCCAATGTGATGCGAATGATGCAGGCCAACCGCCGCAAGGCCAAACCTGTTCGCCCGCTCAATGCCGTGCTGCATGGCCTCGTACGCGGCCACCTGACCAAAGCCTTTCTGACCATTAAGGGTGAGGACCGCGCCAGCGTCTTTTTCGATGCTGACGTGCTGATTGAGCTGTAGAAAGCCCTGCGTCAGCGAGGCCATATAGCTCGGTATCATGCCGACGCCGTGGGAGTCATGGCCCGCGAGGTTAGCAGCAACAAGATGGTCAGCCACCAGGCGCGCTTCTTCGGCACTGCTACCGGCGTGCAGCCAGATAGCCTGAACAAACTGATGTAAGCGGGAAGGGGAAACACGATGCAGTTCAGTCACGCGGTTAATCTCCTTATGGGGGGAGAGAGCATCCTGCGCTGAAATGGATAATAACCGCAAGTAAGGGCTGATAAAGGGCCACAACACGTGGCCCAACAAACTCAGTGCGGCTGTTCGAAGCCGGCTTTAACCATCTGTTCACGCAGTGCGCGTGCAATTTCACGGTTCCCACCCGTGATTGGATAAATAACGTTGTTGACGACATCGTCAAGATAATGCTCATCAAACTCTTGCAGGGTGAGCTGCGTACCGCCTTCGTCATTAATCGCAATGCTGCCACGAATGTGACTGCCATGATCCTTTGCCTTGAGGCTGTAACGACCCATGCTGGTATTAATCGTGCTCATATCATCTCCTTGTTACGTAGACATAGCGAACAATTGAGGCCTGCTACAGGCGCTGTAATTTTAGACAATCAGCGCGCTACGCGTGCGGCGGGATAGCAACGTAAGCGATAAGCTGCGACCGGGCTCGCAGAAAAAAAGAGCAGGTAACAGTCTCTGAGGCAAGTGACTGGGATCGCGCTCGCAGCGCCCAGCGAAGCCGGAATAATCATCTATACTGAATGCACGATGCGTTATTTTTCATCCTGAAGGAGCGAACAATGAAAATAATACTGTGGATTATTGCCATCATCTTTATTGTCGGGTTATTGACGATTACTGGCGTGTTTAAACTGATTTTCTGACGCGTTCAGGCACCCGGCGGGTGCCTGAAAACATTATTCAACGTGACGGGCGGCAGAAGCCGGTTGCAGGGATGACAGCGGGATCACATCGCGCAGGCTGATCGGCTTGCCGCACGCGGCGCAACAGGCGCCGTGATGATCGGGATCGTCGACCTTTTCCTTGCCGGGTACTGTATAAAAAAATTTGGCGCAACCGCAGCGGCTGCAACGTATTGTCATCTCAGTTCCTCCTCTCTCCGTCCTGGAGTGATGAGATTTATCTCAATCATCGGGTGAGTTCAATTGATAAATTTTATTAATTTATTCATGAAATCAATTTCTACGGATAAGTTGCTGAATATTAAGTAATCACCCTAAGTAATCATCAACTGAGCGGTGCATTTTCTGCACCTTTTACCCTCTGCGTTTTGTTTATTTGCCGTTTCGACTCCGTTCGCGCAGTGAGGTAAAATTAACCAGCTGATTGCCAGCAGAGCCGGGTGCGACTGGCGCCATTGTGGCGCGCGCGCTGTACGCGCTCGTGGCATCAGCCATTAACCCACGGCAGCATGCGGCGCGATGTGGCGCTACGCGGTGACTGCCGGATACAGGATGATTTAACAGGAAGCATTGTTGTGAACTGGCGTATTTCTGCAGCCTTTTGCGGCTGTATTTTGATTTCATCGGTCTCTTTTTCGACACCAGCGGCAACCACAGGCGAAGCGATTAAATCGGGCTGGAATACCTTCTCCGATAACGTGGCGCAAACCTGGACACAACCGCAAAATTACGATCTTTACGTCCCGGCTATCACCTGGCACAACCGCTTTACTTACGATGATGAACACATCAAAAAGTACAACGAGCGGCCGTGGGGCGCGGGCGGTGGCGTTTCGCGCTGGGATGAAAAGGGCAACTGGCACGGCCTGTATGCCATGGCGTTCAAAGACTCGTTTAACAAGTGGGAGCCCATCGCCGGCTACGGCTGGGAAGCGACCTGGCGACCGCTGAACGATCAGAATTTCCATCTGGGTGCCGGTTATACCGCGGGTGTAACGGCCAGGGATAACTGGCGATATATCCCGGTTCCGCTGGTATTGCCGCTGGCTTCGATAGGGTATGGCCCGGCAACCTTCCAAATGACGTACATTCCAGGCACTTATAACAACGGCAACGTCTATTTTGCCTGGTTAAGATTTCAGTTTTAATCGCTGAAGATGCGCAGAAAGTGTGAAGGGCATGGAAAAAATCAATATTTATCACTTTTTCATCAATTCGCGCTGGACAAATGTCACTGCAATTGCTGTACTAGATGCCGACACAGTTTAGTGTCCATTTTTCATGTAAAGGTAATATAGATGTCCAAGATCAAAGGTAACGTTAAGTGGTTTAATGAGTCCAAAGGATTCGGTTTCATTACTCCAGAAGATGGCAGCAAAGATGTATTCGTACACTTCTCTGCTATCCAGAGCAACGGCTTCAAAACTCTGGCTGAAGGTCAGCGTGTAGAGTTTGAAATCACCGACGGCGCTAAAGGCCCATCTGCTGCTAACGTTACCGCTCTGTAAGTTAACAGTCAGAATTTTAAAAACCCGCCTGATGGCGGGTTTTTTTTGTGCTTTTTTCAGCCCTGCCACCAGCTAATGGCCCAGGCGATAATCACCAGCGTACTAAGCGACAGCGCCAGCCATTCATTAAAACAGTGCGGTACCAGATTCTTCATGTGCCATGCCTCGCAACTTCATTTATGCCAGCATGGCAAAGCAAGATTAAGCCAGCCTTAAGCCAGCGTGACAGCGGCATGACAAGGCACATTCTGCGGCGTCGCTCACAAATAATTCCCGTAACATACTCATAACAAAGCTTACTTGCAGATTTTTCAGCGGCAACGCTATATAACAGCAGTCAGGGAACGGAGGAGGCAGGATGAACATACGTGAAGCACAGGCCAAAGACAGCTTTGCCCTGAGTGCACTGTTAACCGAGCTGGGTTATCGCGGCACGGAAAAATTTATCAGCGATCGGCTGGCGCAATTGTGCGCCCATCCCGACGAGACGCTGCTGGTGGCGGAACACGGTAACCAGGTGCTGGGATTTCTTTCGCTGCACTTTATTCCGCAGCTGGCATTAGCGGGCGATTTCGCGCGCATCAGCTATTTCTGTATCGCCGAGGGCGAGCGCAGTAAAGGCAGCGGCCAGCAGCTGCTGAACCACGCCGAGCAACTGGCGCGTGCCCGCGGCTGCGACCGCATGGAAGTGCATTGTCACGCCTCGCGACTGAAAGCTAACCAGTTTTATGCGCGAGAAGGCTACGTTGAATCGCCACGCTATCACATCAAAGATCTGGGCTGATATTAAGCTCGCGTCCGCAGGCAATCACTAACGCATCGGCGATGCTGTCGAGCTGATCGGCCGGCAGCCGCGCAATGCTGACGCGAATGAACTGTCCGCTGTTGATGCTGCAGCGTTCGCCTGGCAGCACGGTGATGCCCCGGGCGGCGAGGGTGATCATGGCATACTGCTCTGACGCCACCGGCAGCATCACGCTCAGGCCGTCGCGATCTTCCTGTACCAGCCCGCGCCGCGCCAGTGCGGCCAGCAACTGCTGACGGCGCGCGGCATACGTGCCTTTGGCCTGCTGTATGCGCTGCTGGGTGGGCGCATCGCTTAGCATCCAGGCCACCGCATCCTGCAAAATACGGCTGGTCCAGCTGACCCCGAAGTTACGCCACGACTGCAGCCGTTTCACCAGTTCTGCCGTGCCGGATACCACCGCCAGCCGCAGATCCGGGCCGTAGGCTTTGGAAAAGGAGTGCACGTGCAACGTACGCTGCGGATAGTGGCGGCCGAGACTCCATACCGGCCAGCGCGACAAATCGCCGATGCCATCATCCTCGACAATCAGGGTGGCACTCTGCGCCAGCACCTGCGCCAGCGCTTCGCTGCGCTGCTGGCTGACGCTGTAGCCGGTCGCCGAGTGGGTGCGTGGCTGATAAATGAACATCGCTGGCGCTTTCTGTAAGTGTGTCGCCAGCACCTCAGGCAGCGGTCCCTGCTCATCACCGGGCAGCGGCAGGATCTCGGCACCGATGTTGTCGAGCATATCCAGCAGACGCGTCGCGGTCGGATCTTCAATCACTACCCGATCGCCGGGTGACAGCAGCGTCTGCACTATCAGGTTCATGGCATCAAAGCCGCCATCGGTCGCCAGCCACGCCTCCGCCGGACAGGGCCAGCGCGGCGCAATGGCCGCCTGCAGCTGTGGCGAAATCGCCTCACGCTGATAGCTATTCAGCTGCGGTGAAGCCAGCCCGGCCAGCATCGCCGGGCGCAGGTCCGGCAGCAGTGCCGGATCGGGCGCAGCCATCGCCAGCGCGGCTTTGACGTTTTCACCATAGTTGCCAATTTTCTCAAAGCGGACCGGTCGCGGCATCACACTGTTGCCGCACACCCAGATTCCGCTTCGCCCTTTACCCGCCAGCACTTTCTGCTTTTTCAGCTGCGCCCAGGCCGCGGATACCGTGGCCGGACTCACGCCCAGCCGCTCCGCCAAATCGCGCACTGCCGGCATCTGCATGCCTACGGCAATCTGTCCGTCGCGAATCAATGTTGACGCGGCGAGGGTAATGCCTTTTACCGAGGCGTCGTTAATCTGCTGGCTGAGCCACTCTGCATCCACAATTTGCGTCATAAGAAAAAGCTTTGTTCAGTAACAAAGAAATGATTGTTCAGATTAGTATTCGCGTTTTAGACTCAAATTCAAGCACAATTTGCAGAAAAAATGCACAGCGCCAGCGTGGCGGCTGAACAAACGGAGAAGCACACGATGATCACTATCAGACTGGCGGTGCGCGACTGGGATTACTTCACGCCGTTGGCGCTGGGCGATATTCAGCCACAGGGCTTCAGGCTGGTCATTGACCGCGTAGGCACGCTGGTGGATAACCTGGCCAGCAGTGAACACTACGAAGGCGGTGAGGTGTCGTTCAGCCGCTATGCGCAGGCACGGGCGCGCGGCGACGATTCACTGCTCGGCCTGCCGCACTTTCTGATGCGTGGCTTTCGCCAGCGCTGCATCATCACCACCACAACCAGCCCGCTCACCACCCCAGCCCAGCTGAAAGGCAAAAGAATCGGCGTTACCGGCTGGCAGGACTCCGGTAATACCTGGACGCGCACCGTGCTGCGTGAAGCGGGCGTCGATATCAACGACGCCTTCTGGTTTGCCGGACGCCTGACCGCTGATCATCCGATTGTTGACCGGCTGGCGGGATTTGGTCGCCCGGGCCGCATCGAACCGGCGCCGGACGAGCGTCCGCTGATTGAACTGTTGAAAGCCGGCGAGCTGGATGCGGTGTTCACGCCGTTTATGCCTGAGGGTTTTTTCCTGAAAGATTCCGGTCTGCGCCAGCTGCAGGCGGATTTCGTCAGTGCCGAGCGCGACTACTTCAACCGCGTCGGCTATGTGCCCGGTATTCATCTGCTGGCGCTGAAGCCGGCGCTGGCGGCGGCGCATCCGTGGCTGCCGCAGGCGCTGAGCGAGGTGATCGATCGCGCGTATCAGCTGTGGATGCGCAAACGCGAGAAGTACGCGGATACCACGCCGTGGCTGCTGGATGATTTGCGACGCACCGCGCAGGAATTGCCTGCCGACTGGAATCAAAACGGATTTACCGCTAACAAAAGGATGATTGCCGACTTCGCCCGTGAGCTGTTTCAGCAGGGCTTAACCACAACGTTGCTCTCGCCGGAGGAGATTTTCCCGGCGGCGGCCAGAGGCGAGTGAAGATGAAAGTAGCCATGGGGCAGTTCGCCGTTAGCCGCGAATGGCAGGAGAACACCGCCATTTGTCGTGGTCTGATGCAGGATGCGCTGGCGGCGGGCGCCGATCTGCTGGTGCTGCCGGAAGGCGTGCTGGCGCGAGATATCGCCGATCCCGATCTGGTGTTAAAAGCCGCACAGCCGCTGGACGGGCCGTTTGTCAGTCAGCTGCTGGAAACCAGCAAAGGTAACGCGCTGACCACCATGATGAGCGTGCACGTGCCGACGCAGGATAACAAAGCGCACAACGTACTGATTGCACTGCGTAATGGCGAAATCATCGCGCAGTATGTCAAGCTGCATCTGTACGATGCCTTCGCCATGCAGGAGTCGCAGCGGGTTAATCCGGGTGATGCCGTGCCGCCACTGGTTGAGGTGGCTGGCATGAAAGTCGGGCTGATGACCTGCTACGACGTGCGTTTTCCCGAACTGGCGCGCCGGCTGGTGCTGGACGGTGCCGACGTGCTGGTGCTGCCTTCCGCCTGGGTAAAAGGACCGTTAAAGGAGATGCACTGGGAACTGCTGACCAGTGCGCGCGCGCTGGAAAACACCTGCTACATGGTGGCGGTAGGCGAGTGCGGGCCGCGCAACATTGGTAACAGTCTGGTGATCGATCCGCTTGGCGTGGTGATTGCTAAGGCACCGGAGTGCGCTGCACTGGTGTTTGCCGAACTGGATCCGGCCCGCATCGCCTACGCCCGCAGCGTGCTGCCGGTACTGGAAAATCGCCGCTTTGCCCGTCCGGAATTGCAATCACTTTGACCTGCCTGGGGGAAACTGACTGATGAAAATGCTTTTAACCGCCATCGCGCTGGCGACCGGCCTGACGGCGAGCGTCGTCCAGGCAGCGGACGCCATTCCGACGCAAAAAATGGATAAGGCGCTGCACGATCGGCTGCCAGCGCAGATCAAACAGGCTGGCAAAATGATCTCGGTAAACAACGGCTCCTTTCCGCCGTATGAGATCGTTAACGGGCCGCACTCAATGGATGGCGCCTCGGCCGATCTTACCGTGGCGCTCGGCCAGCTGCTGGGCGTGAAAATTGAACACGCGACGGTGAGCGGTCTGTCCGGCGTACTGGCCGGCATTAATTCCGGACGCTATCAGATGGCCATCGGGCCGATAGGTGATTATCCGGATCGCCAGCAGAAGGTGGACTTCATCGACTACGTGCAGGAGTTCGTGGTGTTTGGCGTGCAGAAGGGCAATCCGGCGCACATCAACGGTCTGGCAGATACCTGCGGCAAGCGCATCGCGGTAATGGCGGCCGGTTCGGCGGAGCAGGTGATCCGCAAACAGTCAGCCGCCTGTGAGGCTGCGGGCAAACCTGCAGTCGTGGTGCAGTCCTTTACCGATCAGCCTTCGTCGATACTGGCGGTGCGCTCGAAGCGTTCGGATGCCTTCTTCTCCTCGCAGGCGCCGCTGACCTATTTCATTGAGCAGGCGCAGGGGCAGCTTGAACTGTCTGGTCAGGGGCAGAAAAACGGCTTTGGCGATATCTTTCAGGGCACGGTCGTTCCCAAAGGCTCGCCGCTGGGCGAGGTGGTGCTGGATGCCTACAAAGAACTGTTTGCCAACGGCACTTACGCGGCCATCATGAAAAAATGGCAGCTGGACGGCAACATGCTGCCGCAGCCGGGACGTAACCTGGCGCAGGAGACGGCAAAATGAGTGCCGTCGGCCCCAACGCGCGCCCCACGGATCAGGGGGACGTGCCGCAGCGCGACGTCGCTTTTGCCCGTAGCGCGCCCGCGTATGGACGCTGGGTTAGCTGGATCGTGGTCCTGACGCTGGCAGCGAATGGTCTGTGGCTGGTGGCGACCAATCCCAATTTTGAGTGGCACGTGGTGCTGCAGTGGTTTACCGAAGGCTCGGTGCTGAAAGGGCTGCAGGTGACGCTCGGTCTGACGGTGGTGTCGATGGTGCTGGGCACCCTGCTGGGGCTGCTGCTGGCGGTCTGGCGGCTGTCAGAGAATAAACTGCTGAGCGGCGTGTCGGCGCTCTACATCTGGTTCTTTCGCGGTACGCCGCTGCTGGTGCAGCTGATATTCTGGTACAACCTGTCGACGCTGTTTCCCACGCTATCGATCACCGTGCCGTGGACGGACATCACCTTTGCCAGCTGGAATACTAACGATCTGATCACGCCGCTGACTGCCGCCATCGCCGGTCTGGCGCTCAACGAGGCAGCCTATATGGCGGAGATTATCCGTGCTGGCCTGCTGTCGGTCGATCACGGTCAGGTTGAAACCACTCAGGCGTTTGGCATGAGCCGCAGCCGCGCGCTGCGGCGTATCATCATTCCACAGGCGATGCGCGCCATTATTCCCCCGACCGGCAACCAGCTGATTAGCATGATCAAAGCTACGTCGCTGGTGAGCGTCATCGCGATGGGCGATCTGCTCTATTCGGTGCAGGCCGTTTACAACCGTACCTTTGAAATCATTCCGATGCTGATGGTGGCGGTGATCTGGTATCTGCTGATTACCTCGATCCTCAACGTCGGCCAGTCAGCCATTGAGCGCTACTACGCGCGCGGCAGCAAACGTACCGTGGTGGTGAACAAACGACGCGCCAGCAGTGACACGGCGCTGGCTGCGGCCCCGCGTTTAAAGGAGGACGTATGAGCGAGATTCAGCCGCTGGTGCGCGCGCGTAATGTGCAAAAGAGCTTTGGTGATAACGCGGTGCTGAAAGGCATCGACCTTGATGTGTTCCCGGGCGAAGTGGTGGTGATTCTCGGGCCTTCGGGCTCCGGCAAGTCGACCTTTCTGCGCTGCATTAATCATCTGGAAGAGATGAATGCCGGCTCGATTATGGTGGGCGACGAGCAGATTGGTTATGCGCTAAAGCGCGGCCTGCTGCATCGCCTGTCGGCGCGGAAAATTGCCCATCAGCGGCAGAAAATCGGCATGGTGTTTCAGCAGTTCAATCTCTATCCCCATATGACGGTACTGCAAAACATCATGGAAGCGCCGATTGGCGTGCACAAGTTCCCACGCGATGAGGTGCTGCAACACGCGCGTGAGCTGCTGGCAACGGTCGGATTGAGCGATAAAGCCGACGCCTGGCCGCGGCATCTGTCGGGGGGACAACAGCAGCGCGTGGCGATTGCCCGTGCGCTGGCGATCAAACCGCTGCTGATGCTGTTTGATGAGCCGACTTCGGCACTGGATCCGGAACTGGTGGGGGAAGTGCTGGCTACAATGCGTACGTTAGCCGATCGCGGCCTGACCATGATTGTGGTGACGCATGAAATCGGCTTTGCGCGTGAAGCCGCCGACCGCGTGGTGTTTATGGATGGCGGCGTGGTGGTAGAACAGGGCCCGCCGGAGCAGGTGATTGGCAATCCGCAGCATCCGCGCACTCAGGCGTTTCTCAGCCGCTTTATCTGAACGGGGATCTCACTCTGTTACAGATTGCAGTTGAGCGTGGTGAATAACTGCGCGTTAATAGTGCTGTCCGTTTTTCGCGAAGGTTGAAAGGTAAAATATGGAAGGTATCAGTATTGCCAAACTGCTGATCATCGGTGCGCTTATCGTACTGCTTTTTGGCACCAACAAGTTACGTTCACTGGGTGGCGATCTGGGTTCCGCAATCAAGGGCTTTAAAAAAGCCATGAAAGATGATGAATCCACCGCAACCAAAAGCAGTGCCGAAGAAACGCCTGCTGAACGCGTCGGCCATAAAGAGTAATCTCTGCGCTGAACGTCAATAAGTGTAAATATTTATTACGTTAAAAAACCAGACTGCCACAGTCTGGTTTTCGTTTTTTAGTGCCAGACAATGTGATGTTCCAGCGGTTCATCCCAGCCTGGCAGGTTGCCACCGTGATCGCCGCTGGCGGTAAGCGTGCTGTCAGCGCTGTGCCACTCATCCAGCCATGCTTCGCTGAAGGTCAGCGGCAGAAGAGCGGGCGCAATATCATCCTGCTGCATCGCCAGTTCCATCAGTGCACAATCAATCGCGCTGAGATCGCTGTCATCAATTGGCGTGATAATAGCGGCAGGCTGCGGCAGTACGGTAATCAACTTATTGTAACGGCTGCTGACATGCCCCTGTTCATCGACGAACTCTGCACTGAATACATGCTGTGCCGCGCTTAAATCGGCGGGCTGAGCGAACTGCCAGTGACCCTGTGCGTCGCCCGTTACCACTTCAATCAGCACATTATCGATATAAATAAGCACCTGAGCGCCCGCCGCCAGCGTGCCGCTAAACATTTTCGGCTCACCGCTGTCATCGTAATCCACCGCATAGTCGGGTTGCTGTATGTCGCGCAGCACAGCCACCTCAGGCAGGTTCAGCGGCTGCCGGGCTGTGGGCGTGGGGACAGCCGACGGGTGGGGCGTCTGATGTTCTGCTGCATACCATGCCGCAGGCAGCGCGCTGACCAGCGACAGCGCCGGGCTGAGCGCCGGAACCTCAGGCAGGCTGTGCCAGACGCTCTCGCCGGCGGCCTGCTGCGCTGACTCCAGCGGCGGCAGCGCTGGCAGCAACGGCGTTTCATCCGGCGTTACGCTGCGCAGTTCGGTGAAAGGCAGTGCGGGCGCAGACGCAGGCTGCGCGCTTTGCGGCAGGTGCAGATGAATTTCGTCGTAGCGGTGGTCGATGCTGATGGCGGTTGCAAGAAACGCCAGTTCGCACGACGCATGGGGCGTCACGAACGGATTAGTGATATCCATGGGCGTGGTACGCGCTTTTAGCGCATCCAGGCTTTCGCCCGACGCGCCGCTTCGCGGTCTACCAGAGGATGGACCTGACACATCCGCCGCCCGCATAAAATCGAGCTCATCGATATGAAAGGATGATTGCATAATCTGACCTTTATGAAAAAAACACTGAGAAAATAAAATAATAAACAGGCTCTTATGGCCTCAGCGGTTAAAGCGACAGATTTGCGACAGGAATTAAGCGGTTTAAGCAGAATTTTTGCGATTGCGCCGCAGCAGGGCGCAATCGCGGCAGGAGGTTACTTCACTTCCAGGCCTTTCGCCTGCATATCAGCGTGATAAGACGAGCGGACGAACGGACCGCAGGCAGCGTGGGTAAAGCCCATCGCCAGCGCTTCTTCTTTCATCTCATCAAATTCAGCCGGGCTGACGTAACGCTGCACCGGCAGATGGTGACGGCTTGGCTGCAGGTACTGGCCGAGGGTCAGCATAGTGACACCGTGGCGACGCAGATCGCGCATCACTTCAATGATTTCCGCATTGGTTTCCCCGAGACCGACCATCAGACCGGATTTGGTCGGCACGTCCGGATGCGCCTCTTTGAAACGCTCCAGCAGCTTCAGCGACCACTCATAGTTAGCGCCCGGACGCACCTGACGATAGACGCGCGGTACGTTTTCCAGGTTATGGTTGAACACATCCGGCGGCGTAGCCGTGAGGATCTCCAGCGCGCGATCCATACGCCCGCGGAAGTCCGGCACCAGCGTTTCAATTTTGATGGTCGGGCTTTTCTCGCGGATGGCGCTGATGCAGTCAGCAAAGTGCTGTGCACCGCCGTCGCGCAGATCGTCGCGGTCCACCGAGGTGATTACCACATAGCGCAGCGCCATATCGGCGATGGTTTGTGCCAGCTTCAGCGGCTCGTTGGCGTCCGGCGCGTTTGGCCGACCGTGTGCCACATCGCAGAACGGACAGCGGCGGGTACAGATGGCACCGAGGATCATAAAGGTGGCGGTGCCGTGGTTAAAGCATTCGGCGAGGTTAGGGCAGGAAGCCTCTTCACACACCGAGTGCAGGCCGTTTTTACGCATCGCCGCTTTGATGCCCTGAATGCGGCTGGAATCCGCAGGCAGCTTGATCTTCATCCACTCCGGCTTACGCAGGATTTCCTGGCGTTCGGTGACCACGGTTTTTACCGGAATCAGCGCCATTTTGTCGGCATCGCGATACTTGACGCCACGTTCCATCTGAATTGGTTTACTCATAAATCTGCAGGTTCCGGTCGGGATTGCGATTTGAAAGCTTCCTCACTCAAACTGAGAACCAGGCTTTCAACTTTATTTGAAAAAATTGCAAAAATTATATCATCTCGCCGGGGCAGAAGCAGCCGATAAGCCGTGGCGAAAGTTACAATTTTGTAAATGCGCACGTACGGTCAAGGTCAGCACGCGACCTCATCATGCCATTCCGTATCGCTAAAGCCGGTCAGGCGCGCGAAATGCTGCACCAGGCGCGGCTGCACGTCCGCCGGCGTGATGCCGGGCTGGAAGGCGCTGATCTGCGTCATCTGCATGCCGGCATAGCCGCAGGGATTGATGCGCAGGAAGGGCGCCAGATCCATCGCGACATTGAGCGCCAGACCGTGAAACGAGCAGCCTTTACGGATGCGCAGGCCTAGCGAACAGATTTTCGCATCGCCAACGTATACGCCGGGCGCATCCGCACGCGCACGCGCACTGATGTCGTAATCAGCCAGCGTAGCGATGACTGTCTCTTCCAGTGCGGTGACCAGCTCGCGCACGCCCAGCTTGCGGCGTTTAACGTCAATCAGTACATACATCACCTGCTGGCCCGGGCCGTGATAGGTTACCTGGCCGCCGCGATCGCTCTGTACCACCGGAATATCGCCCGGCACCAGCACATGTTCGGCTTTGCCAGCCTGGCCCTGAGTAAACACCGCAGGGTGTTCCACCAGCCAGAGTTCATCGGCGGTGGCGCTGTCGCGCCGATCGGTAAAGTGATGCATGGCATCGGAGACGGGCTGCCAGTCGCGCTGGCCAAGCTGACGAACAAGAAGCGTATTAGCAGACAAAGCAGAAGTCCGGTAGCGAGTGGAGGGCAGAGTATAACGCTGGCAAAGCGGCCTTTACCAGCGTCAGCATTACAGCACCATGCGCACGATTTCGATGTTGCCCAGCTCTTCGTACAGGGTTTCCACCTGTTCGATGTGGGTGGCGTTAATGGTGATCGACACCGAGTGATAATTGCCTTTGCTGCTGGGCTTCACGTCAGGGCTGTAGTCGCCGGGCGCATGACGCTGCACCACTTCAACCACTTGATCAACCAGCTCCGGTTGCGCCAGGCCCATCACTTTGTAGGTAAAAGGCGTCGGGAATTCGAGCAGTTCATTCAGTTTGGTTTTCATATTAACTCCGGTGCATAAAAAACAGGCTCCCGCCGAAGCGGGAGCAATATAGTAGCTTATCTGGGGACGGATTGGCGATTTTTCAAGCGCGCCTTAGCCGAACCAGTGATGGAACATCAGTTTGATGTAATCGATGATGCGGCTGAAGAAACCGCCTTCCTGCACTTCGTTCAGCACCACCAGCGGACGCTGTTCAATGGTTTTACCATCCAGCTGGAAGTTGATGCTGCCCACGACCTGGTTTTTCTGCAGCGGCGCGTGCAGTTCGGTGTTGTTCAGCACGTAACTGGCCTTGAGGTCTTTCATGCGGCCGCGCGGGATGGTCAGGTAGGCATCTTTTTCCACGCCGAGCTGCACGCGATCGCTGTTGCCAAACCATACCGGCTCAGAGGCAAACTCTTTGCCCGCCTTCAGCGGTGCCACGGTTTCGAAGAAGCGGAAGCCCCAGGTCAGCAGCTTTTTACTCTCGGTTTCACGGCCTTTGAAGGTGTGACCGCCCATCACCGCCGAGATCAGACGCATCTGGCCTTCGGTCGCTGACGCCACCAGGTTGTAGCCGGCGGCTTCGGTATGGCCGGTTTTGATGCCGTCGACGTTCAGGCTGGTATCCCACAGCAGGCCGTTACGGTTCATCTGGCGGATGTTATTAAAGGTGAACTCTTTCTCTCTGTAGACCGCGTACTCATCCGGCACATCGCGAATCAGCGCCTGGCCAATCAACGCCATGTCACGCGCCGTACTGTACTGACCGTCAGCATCAAGACCGTGCACGGTCTGGAAATGGGTATTTTTCAGGCCCAGCGCGCCCACGTAGTTGTTCATCAGGTTAACGAATGCGTCCTGGCTGCCGGCAACGTAATCGGCCATCGCCACGCAGGCGTCGTTACCGGACTGCAGCACAATACCACGCGTCAGCTGAGAGACCGGTACGCGATCGCCCGGCTTGAGGAACATCAGCGAGGAGCCTTTGAACACCGGATTGCCGGTTGCCCAGGCATCTTTACCGACGGTAACAATGTCATCCTGATGGATTTTGCCCGCTTTGACCGCCTGGCCGATGACGTAGCTGGTCATCATTTTGGTCAGACTGGCCGGGTCGCGGCGCGCGTCCGCGTTCTTTTCCGCCAGCACTTTGCCGGAGTTATAGTCGATCAGCACGTAAGCTTCGGCATCGATGTCCGGCACGCCCGGAATCATGGTTTTCAGATTAACATCATCTGCAAAGGCAACGTGGCTGAGGGAGAGAGCGACCAGTGATCCCACTGTCAGGCGTTTCAGAAAACGAGAAGGTTTCAGCGTATTCATGTTCAGGACTACAGCATCCGTGGGGTTAAGAGTGAAAAAAGTGCCTTACTATAGCAAAGCTGCCATCGTGCGACATCTGGCTTTATGCCTCAGTGTCAGCAGGCAAGGGCACGGCCCGTCACATTGACGGGCGGGCCGTGGTAATAAAGGAGCTGATCTGCGCTTCAGTGCTCAGACGCTGCTGCAGCGCCGCGGCCTGAGCCCGGCTGCTGAAACCGCCAAGCTGCACGCGATAGACGTTGCCATTGGCTTCCACCGCGCCGGGTACACCAAAGCGCTGGCCAAGGCTGTCCGCCATCTGCCGGGCGCGTGCGGCATCATTCAGGGCGCCAACCTGTACCACAAAACCGCTGCCGGCATGGGCGCTGGCGTTATGGCTGGCCGGAGCCGGACTCGTTGCCGCAGCCGCAGCCGGTGCGGCAGGGCTGGCGGCAACCGCTGTGGCCGGCGCGCTGCCTTCCAGTACGCCGCTGGCTAACGGCTGCGGTGCGCCGAGAAAGCCGCTGCTCTGCACCGGTGCGCCGATGTTGCCGTTGCTCTGCAGTGAACTGTTATCCACCGCGCGGACGTCCTGTGCGGCAGGCGCTGGCGCGCTGCTGGCGCCGGTCATCACCATGCCGCCGCTCAGGTCAGGCCGCGCCGGCAGCGCATAGCTCTGTTTGGCCACGGTGGTGCCGATTGTGCCCGGGCCGGACACCGAACCGTCCGGCGCTACTTTGATGTAATCCACCCTTACGCGGGTGTTATTGGAAATATTCAGGCGATCGCCCGCGGCGCGCGACAGGTCGATAATCCGGCCCGGCGTATAAGGGCCGCGATCGTTGACGCGCACCACAATTTGCCGGCCGTTGGCCAGGTTGGTGACGCGCACGTAGCTTGGCAGCGGCAGGGTAGGGTGTGCGGCGCTTAACGCGTCCGGATCGTAGGTTTCACCCAGCGCGGTGCGGTTGCCCTGTGCTTCTTCACCGTACCAGGTTGCCAGACCGACTTCGCTGTAGTTGGACGGATCTTTAATCACCCGGTAGGTTTTGCCGTTGACGCTGTAGTCCTGGCTGGTAGAGGGATTGATCGGCTCATAGCGCGGCTCCACGCCGGGAATCTCCACCACCGGGCCATTGTAGGCCGGCTGCGGCGGGGCCGTGTTCGTCTGCTGTTCCGGTGTGGAACAGGCAGCCAGTACCAGTGATGCCAGAGCAACCCCAAGCCAGTCCTTACGCATGTGCAGCCTCTTAAACGCTTTTAGATAACATTTTTCGATGAGTGTGGATCGACATCACGATGCCAAATCCGGCCATTAACACAATCAGCGCCGATCCGCCGTAGCTCACCAGCGGCAGCGGCACGCCAACCACCGGTAAGATACCACTAACCATGCCAATGTTAACGAAAACATACACAAACAGAATCAGCATCAGGCCGCCGGACATCACGCGACCAAAAGTGGTTTGCGCGCGTGCGGCAATCACCAGCCCGCGCATGATCAGCAGCAGATAAAGTACCAGCAGCAGCAGGACGCCCACCAGGCCGAGCTCTTCCGCCAGCACCGCGAAGATAAAGTCGGTGTGACGTTCGGGCAGAAACTCCAGCTGTGACTGGGTGCCATGCAGCCAGCCTTTGCCGCGCAGGCCGCCGGAGCCGATAGCAATCTTGGACTGAATAATGTGGTAGCCGGCACCGAGCGGATCGCTCTCCGGATCGAGCAGCATCATCACGCGGTCGCGCTGATAATCGTGCATCAGAAAGAACCACAGAATTGGGATGAACGCCGCCACCAGCAGCACGGCCACGCCAATCAGCTTCCAGCTCATGCCCGAGAGGAACAGCACAAACAGGCCGGAGGCGGCGATCAGAATGGAGGTACCGAGGTCCGGCTGCGCCGCCACCAGCAGCGTCGGCATGAAAATCAGCACCAGCGCGATGCCGGTGTTTTTCAGTGTCGGCGGGCAGACATCGCGGTTGATGAAGCGTGCCACCATCAGCGGCACGGCGATTTTAGCGATTTCCGACGGCTGAAAGCGCACAAAACCGAGATCCAGCCAGCGCTGTGCCCCTTTACTGATGTGGCCGAAGGCATCGACCGCCACCAGCAAAATCACGCAGACAATGTAGAGGTAGGGCGCCCAGCTTTCATACACGCGCGGCGGCACCTGCGCCATCACCAGCATGATGATGGTGCCCATGGCAATCTGCCCGAGCTTGCGCTCCATCATGCCCGGATCCTGGCCGCTGGCGCTCCAGATAACAATGGCGCTGTAGGCCAGCAGGCTGATGATGATCAGCATAAACAGCGGGTCGATATGGATACGCGTCCAGATCGTTCTTTTCTGGGGACTATCGTTCATCGACATCGTTATTCACCTTCGTAGCCGGGCGGCATGGGTGCGGCTTCTGGCAGCACGGTATTGTTGTCGCCCAGCATTATGTGGTCGAGAATCTGGCGCATTACGGTGCCCACCGCCGGGCCGGCACCGCCGTTTTCCAGAATCATGGTGACGGCGACGCGCGGCTTGTCGTACGGCGCGAAGGCGGTCATCAGCTTATGGTCACGCAGCCGTTCGGCAATTTTATGCGCGTTGTAGGTCTCATTCTCTTTCAGGCCAAACACCTGTGCGGTACCGGATTTCGCCGCAATCTTGTACGGTGCATCGGCAAAGCTTTTATGCGCGGTGCCGTTGGCGCGGTTGGCCACGCCATACATCCCGTCTTTGGCGATCTCCCAGTAGCCGGAGTGAATGTCGCCAATCGGCGCATCCGGCGGCTGGCGATACGGCACCATGCTGTTGCCTTCACGGGTGGCGCGCAGCAGGTGCGGCACTTTAATCACGCCGTCGTTAATCAGGATCATCAGCGCTTTGTTCATCTGCACCGGCGTCGCCGTCCAGTAGCCCTGGCCGATACCGACTGGAATAGTATCGCCCTGATACCACGGCTTTTTGAAGCGTTTCATCTTCCATTCACGCGTCGGCATGTTGCCGGGGCTCTCCTGCGGCAGGTCGATACCGGTACGGTGGCCGTAGCCGAATTTGGTCATCCACTCTGACAGGCGGTCGATGCCCATGTCATAGGCCACCTGATAGAAGAAGGTATCCGCCGACTCTTCCAGCGATTTGGTAACGTTGAGGCGACCGTGACCCCACTTTTTCCAGTCGCGGTAGCGTTTTTCCGAGCCCGGCAGCTGCCACCAGCCCGGATCGAACAGGCTGGTATTACGGTTGATCACGCCGGCGCTGAGCGCTGAGACCGCCACATAAGGTTTAACCGTGGAAGCTGGGGGATACGATGCCTGCAGCGCGCGGTTATACAGCGGGCGGTTCTCATCGCCGAGCAGCGCCTTATAATCTTTACTCGAAATACCATCGACAAACAGATTCGGATCGTAACTGGGTGTGGAGACCAGCGCGAGAATCTCACCGGTGCGCGGATCGCTCACCACCACGGCGGCGCGGCTGCCGGTCAGCAGGGTTTCGATGTACTGCTGTAGCTTGAGATCGATGGTCAGCCAGATATCGCGTCCGGCCTGCGGTGACTGCTCATGCAGCTGACGGATCACGCGACCGCGGTTGTTAACTTCCACCTCTTCGTAACCGGTTTTGCCGTGCAGCACATCTTCGTAATAGTTTTCGATGCCGAGCTTACCGATGTCGTGGGTGGCCGCGTAGTTCGGCCATTTGCCTTCTTCATCAAGGCGCTTGACGTCACGATCGTTGATTTTCGAGACGTAACCCACCACGTGCGTCAGCGTCTGGCCGTAAGGGTAGTAGCGGCGCTGGTAGCCTTTCACTTCCACGCCCGGGAAACGGTACTGGTTCACTGCGAAGCGCGCGACCTGCACTTCATTCAGGCCGGTTTTAACCGGAATCGAGGTAAAGCGGCGCGAGCGCTTGCGCTCTTTTTCAAACGCATCGATATCGTCGTCGGTCAAATCCAGCACCGGCCGCAGATCCTGCAGCGTCTGCTTCAGGTCATCGACTTTTTCCGGCACCAGCTCGGCCTGGTAAATGGTGCGATTGAGCGCCAGCGGCACACCGTTGCGATCATAGATGATGCCGCGGCTGGGGGCGACCGGCACCAGTTTGATGCGGTTTTCGTTTGAACGGGTGCTGTAGTCGTCGAAGCGCAGGATCTGCAGATGATACAGATTGACCACCAGCACGCTGGAGAGCAGCAGGATGCCGACAAAGGCCACCAGGGCGCGGCGGACAAACAGTTTCTGTTCGGCAGTGTAATCGCGAAAAGCGTTGCTCTGTAATTTCATCCGCTGCGTTTATTGTCTGGAGGTTGTCAGGCGTTTATTCACGGTGATAAGGGTGATTGGTGGTAATACTCCAGGCACGATACAGGCTTTCCGCCACCAGCACACGCACCAGCGGATGCGGCAGCGTTAACGCGGACAGTGACCAGCTCTGCTCGGCTGCCGCTTTACACGCCGGCGCCAGGCCTTCCGGCCCACCAATCAGCAGGCTGACATCACGCCCGTCCAGCTTCCAGCGCTCTAACTGCTGCGCCAGCTGCGGCGTTTCCCACGGCTGTCCGGGAATATCCAGCGTCACAATGCGGTTGCCTTTGCCCACCGCCGCCAGCATCGCTTCACCCTCTTTTTCCAGAATGCGTTTGATGTCGGCGTTTTTGCCGCGTTTACCGGCCGGCACTTCAGTCAGCTCAAACGGCATATCTTTGGGAAAGCGACGCAGGTACTCCATGAAACCGGTCTGAACCCAGTCGGGCATTTTGGTGCCGACGGCGACAAGCTGCAGTTTCAACGTTTAGCTCCAGAGCTTTTCCAGCTCATACAGCTGGCGGCTCTCTTCCTGCATCACGTGCACGATCACTTCACCGAGATCGACCACAACCCAGTCAGCAGCCGCTTTGCCGTCGACGCCGAGCGGTTTCAGGCCTGCCGCGCGCGATTCCTGCATCACATGGTCAGCGATGGAGGAGACGTGACGGTTGGAGGTCCCGGTACAGATAATCATGCAATCGGTGATACTGGATTTGCCCTGCACATCAATCGCAACGATGTCCTGGCCTTTGAGATCATCAATCTTATCAATAACGAACTCTTGGAGTGCTTTGCCTTGCAAAAGGTTCCCCTTAAAAACAGGTGATTATGGGCAGGCTGAATGCCCCGGAAAACGCAGCCAAAAATGAAGCGGCGCAGTATAGCACGCGGCGATCAATCGCGATATAAGCCCGCGCGATCGATGTAGTCGATCACCGCCGCCGGCAGCAGATCGGCGCAGTCCTGGCCATGATGGCGGCGCTGGCGAATCTCAGTGGCAGAAATGTCGAACAGCGGCGTATCGGCCAGCCAGATGTGGCCTGCCGGTGCGCGATGCAGCTGCTGCACCTCATGCGCGCGGTGCGCATCCAGCCACTGCTGCATCTCTGGCGTAGCCATCTGCGCAGCGTAGCCTGGACGCTGACAAACCAGCAGGTGACACAGCGACAGCAGCTCCTGCCAGCGATGCCATTTTCCTAACGTTAGCAGAGAATCCTGACCGATGATAAACCCGAGGGGCTGTTGTGCACCGCGCTCGGCGCGCAGGGTTTCCAGCGTGTCCACCGTCCATGACGGCGTGGTGCGCGTCAGCTCGCGCGTGTCGATATCAAACAGCGGACGATTGGCAATGGCGCAGCGCAGCATCGCCACGCGCTGTTGTGCGCTGGCTTCCGGCTGTGGCCGGTGCGGCGGCACGTTGTTCGGCAGCAGCGTCACTTTTTGCAGGCCAACCTGCTGCGCCAGCGCGGTGACCGGACGCAGATGGCCGTAATGAATGGGATCGAAGGTGCCGCCAAACAGCGCGTAAAGGTCAGACATCGGTTAAACCCAGCGGAAAATCACGATGGCACAGCAGCAATGACAGCGTCTCCAGCTGCGGCCACAGATTCTGACCGTAGTCCTGCTTCATGGTCAGTTCGAGTTGAGCCAGCAGATGCACCGCTTGCTGCAGCCGTTGCGCATCCAGTCGCTGCAGCGCTTCAGTGAACAGGGCACGGCGGTTCTGCCAGATACGTTGTTGATCCATAAGCGTGCGCAGCGGCTGCTTCGCCTGCTGGCGTTGCAGCTGCAGTAGCGTCAGCAGATCGCGCTGCAGCGTGCGCAGCAGAATCACCACTTCGCTGTCCTCTTTTTGCAGCTGACGCAAAATGTGCAGCGCGCGTTTGCTCTTGCCGGCCAGCAGCGCATCAACCCAGTGAAACGGCGTGAAATGCGCGGCATCGTTCACCGCTTCTTCCACGCGGGGCAGCGTCAGTTTGCCATCCGGCCACAGCAGCGACAGCCGCTCCAGCGCCTGGGCCAGCGCCAGCAGATTACCTTCATAACAGTAGCAGAGCAGCTGAATTGCCGCGTCATCAATACTCAGCTGCAGGGCTTTCGCGCGGGCGGCCACCCAGCGCGGCAGCTGCGCCTGTTCCGGCGTCTGGCACGGCACCAGCACCGCACTGGCGCTGAGCGCTTTGAACCACGCGCTGTTTTCCTGCGCTTTGGTCAGCTTCGCCATCCGCAGCACCAGCATAATGTCGCTGTGCAGCAGCGCCGCCAGTTTCACCAGCTGTTCGGCGATGGCGGCGTTGGGGCCGTTTTCCGGCAGCTGCAGCGTCAGCGTCTGGCGCTGTGTGAACAGGCTCAGCGACTGACAGCTGGCGAAAATCGCCTCCCAGTCAGTCTGCGCATCAACGCTGACGGAAAAATGCTCGTCGAAGCCCTGCTGAGCGGCGGCAGCGCGGATGGCATCTGCGCTCTCCTGAATCAGCAGGGGTTCATTACCGGTGAGAAAATAACAGGCGCGCAGCCCCTCTCGAAGCTGCGCGCGCAGTTGTTCAGGATAGATCCTGATCATTGCAGACTGGTGGCTGACGAGGAGGGCACTTCCGGTGAGTCCGCGCCTGGCGCAATCACTTCAGGTTGCGGCAGCGTCTCTTTGTTGCTCTCCTGCGCGGCGTGTACCGTCAGCAGCTTACGTACCAGCTGCTCGGCGGCACGCTGACGCATCTCCTGCACAATCATATCCTGCTCGGCATCCTTCGCCAGCGCGGCGTTCGGGTTGTCGAAGAACGAACGGTACACCGTGGTGCTGATCGGATAAATGCCTTTACCCGGCAGCAACACCTGCGCGCTGACGGTCATCACCAGCGAGTATTCGGCGGTGGTGCCGCTGATGAATACCGACGCGGTGTCGCGTCCCTGACTCTCCGCGCCGAGACGCAGCGTCGGGTATTGCGCACTGGCCGCTTTGCTGTCTTCAACGATTTTGACATCGTTGATGCGCAGCTGCTGACGCACGGTGCGCG
This sequence comes from Pantoea sp. Morm, assembly GCF_016643525.1. Lineage (NCBI taxonomy): Bacteria > Pseudomonadati > Pseudomonadota > Gammaproteobacteria > Enterobacterales > Erwiniaceae > Pantoea > Pantoea sp. Morm. The sequence continues at coordinate 29,068 of NZ_VOQX01000056.1, forward strand.
CCAGCGGGCCATACGGATCGCCGCTCTGGACGATCAGCGTTTTCATTTCCGGTGGCACCTGCGTGGTGCCGCGCGGATGAAAACCACAGCCGGCAGTGACCAGCACTGCCAGCAGGACAAACAGCCTGATAACGAGTTGTCGCACAGTTCCTCCTGAACTTAACCTACGACCAGGTTAAGCAGTTTGCCAGGGACATAAATCACTTTACGAAGGGTGACGCCATCCAGATATTTCGCCACCAGATGCTCCTGTGCCGCACGCGCCTGCACCTGTTCCTGCGTCGCATCCGGCGCCACGGTAATTTTACCACGCACTTTACCGTTGACCTGCACTACCACCAGCAGCGAATCCTCTACCATTGCCGCTTCATCGGCAACCGGCCAGCTGGCGTCGTCGATGCTGCCTTCGCCACCCAGTGCCTGCCACAGCACGTAGCTGGCGTGCGGGGTGAATGGATAGAGCAGGCGCGTTACGGCGACCAGCGCTTCCTGCATCAGGGCGCGATCCTGTTCGCTCTCCTGCGGCGCGCGCATCAGTTTGTTCATCAGCTCCATGATCGCCGCAATCGCGGTGTTGAAGGTCTGACGACGGCCGATGTCATCCGCCACTTTGGCGATGGTTTTGTGCAGATCGCGACGCAGCGCTTTCTGCTCATCGTTGAGCGCGTTGACATCCAGCGCCACGGTCGCGCCTTTAGCCACGTGATCGTACGCCAGCTTCCACACGCGTTTCAGGAAGCGGTTTGCGCCTTCCACGCCTGACTCCTGCCACTCCAGCGTCATTTCCGCCGGGGAGGCAAACATCATGAACAGGCGCACGGTATCTGCGCCGTAGCGCTCAACCATCAGCTGCGGGTCGATGCCGTTGTTTTTGGACTTCGACATTTTGCTCATGCCCGCGTAGATCACTTCGCGGCCCTGATTGTCGATGGCTTTGGTGATGCGGCCTTTTTCGTCGCGCTCGACGTTAACGTCAACCGGAGAAACCCAGTTGCGCTCGCCGTTGGCGCCGACGTAATAGAAGGCGTCTGCCAGTACCATGCCCTGGCACAGCAGGCGTTTGGCCGGCTCGTCAGAGTTGACCAGGCCCGCGTCGCGCAGCAGCTTGTGGTAGAAGCGGAAATACATCAGGTGCATGATGGCGTGTTCGATACCGCCCACATACTGATCGACCGGCAGCCAGTAGTTCGCTGCCGCCGGATCCAGCATGCCTTCGTTGTAGTTCGCACAGGTGTAACGCGCGTAGTACCACGATGATTCCATAAAGGTGTCGAAGGTGTCGGTTTCACGCAGCGCCGGCTGACCGTTGACGGTGGTTTTCGCCCACTCCGGATCGGCTTTGATTGGGCTGGTGATACCGTCCATGACCACGTCTTCCGGCAAAATCACCGGCAGCTGATCTTCTGGCGTTGGCATTACGGTGCCATCTTCCAGCGTCACCATCGGAATTGGCGCACCCCAGTAGCGCTGGCGTGACACACCCCAGTCGCGCAGGCGATAGTTCACTTTACGCACGCCGACGCCTTTGGCCGCCAGCGCATCGGCGATGGCATTGAAGCCGGCGTCGTGGTCCAGACCGTCAAACTCGCCGGAGTTGAACAGCGTGCCTTTTTCGGTCATCGCTGCGGCGCTGACATCCGGCGCGGTACCGTCGAGGTTGAGTACCACCGGCTTGATGTTGAGATCGTATTTGGTGGCGAATTCCCAGTCGCGCTGGTCATGACCCGGTACGGCCATCACGGCACCGGTGCCGTACTCCATCAGCACGAAGTTAGCGACCCAGACCGGAATCTCTTCGCCCGTCAGCGGATGGATAGCGTGCAGGCCGGTGGCCATGCCTTTCTTCTCCATCGTGGCCATGTCCGCTTCGGCGACTTTGGTGTTGCTGCATTCAGCAATGAAGTCAGCCAGCGCCGGGTTGTTGACGGCAGCCTGGCGCGCCAGAGGATGACCGGCTGCCACGGCGACATAAGTTGCCCCCATGAAGGTGTCCGGACGAGTGGTGTAAACCGTGACTTTTTCCGCGCTGTTGGCCACGTCAAAGGTGATCTCGACACCTTCAGAACGGCCAATCCAGTTGCGCTGCATGGTCTTAACCTGCTCCGGCCAGTCTTCCAGCTTATCGAGGTCGTTGAGCAGCTCTTCGGCGTAATCGGTGATTTTCACGAACCACTGCGGGATCTCTTTGCGTTCGACTTTGGTGTCGCAGCGCCAGCAGCAGCCATCGATCACCTGTTCGTTCGCCAGTACGGTCTGGTCGTTCGGGCACCAGTTGACTGCGGAGGTTTTTTTGTAGACCAGACCTTTTTCGTACAGTTTGGTGAAGAACCACTGTTCCCAGCGATAATACTCAGGCTGACAGGTCGCCAGTTCGCGACTCCAGTCATAGCCGAAGCCCAGCAGTTTCAGCTGGTTTTTCATGTATTCGATGTTGTCGTAGGTCCAGGGTGCTGGCGCGGTGTTGTTTTTCACCGCCGCCCCTTCAGCGGGCAGGCCAAAGGCATCCCAGCCAATCGGCTGCAGGACGTTTTTGCCCAGCATGCGCTGGTAGCGCGCAATCACATCGCCAATGGTGTAGTTACGCACGTGGCCCATGTGCAGGCGGCCAGAAGGATAGGGCAGCATAGACAGGCAGTAGTATTTCTCTTTGCCTTCCTGCTCGGTCACTTTGAAGGTTTCGTTTTCGTCCCAGTGCTGCTGGACGCGGGATTCTATCTCTTCCGGGCGGTATTGCTCTTGCATGGCTGCCTGTGGTCCTTGTGAAATCGTTTTTTAAACACTTTTGATCCGCATAGCATACCCATAAGGCCGCCCCTCAACAACAATTGACGCCCTCTGGCGGCGTGATTTGTGCGGAATGCGCCAGCGCTTTCACCCTTTTGCGATTTCCTCTGCGCTAAGCGCAGCAAATATGGCAAAGCGGCTAAACTTAACTCAGCATCCGCAGCGGAAAGGAGAACAAAATGAATAATGTGGCGCAGGAGTATCGTGCAACGGTAGCAGCATTAACCCAGCGGCTGGAGCGTGGCGAGCGTGATGTCGACGCACTGGTCGCCGAGGCGCGCAGTGCGCTGCTGCAGAAACAGACGCTGACCACCGCCGAAGTCGACGAGGTCATGCGCGCGGTGCGGCGCGATTTGCACGAGTTCGCGCTCAGCTATCAGGAATCCAGCGAAGCGCTCGGCGATTCAGTGTTTCTGCGGGTGATCCGTGAAAGCCTGTGGAAAGAGCTGGCCGATATCACCGATAAGAGCCAGCTGGAGTGGCGCGAAGTGTTTCAGGATCTGCGGCATCACGGCGTGTATCAGAGCGGCGAAGTGGTGGGACTGGGTAACCTGGTGTGTGAAAAGTGCGGCTTTACCCGGGCGATTTACACCCCGGAGAGCCTGACGCGCTGCCCGGAGTGCGGCCACGATCAGTTCCAGCGTCAGCCGTTTGAGCCCTGAATTATCACCGTGATCTAAAGCAAAAAAAGTATTGCTGCTGAAGGCGTGCGGACTGTCAGAAGGGAACCTGAACACGCCCGGATCGGCAAAACCCGCATCCCTGCGTGCCTCGACACGCGGCATCCCTGCCGCGTGACGTCCGGCTTAGTTCAGGATCCCTTCTGCCGTAAAAAAGCAGATGCGGCGGTATGCGCGCATTTAGTTACCGCGATGATGAAACTTAATGGTGCGCAAGGCATAGTGACTTGCGGCAGCCTCCGCGCCAGGGAAGGCGCGGCGGCAGGCTCCAGGAGGATTCATGCCGGTGCGGCAAGACGCTATGCCTTGCGCAGTCGGGTACCACATCACAGCAGCAATATATCGATTTTGGTGAAGTGCAGGCGGGGGCAAGATAAGCCCTGACGCTGGCGGTCCGTGGACCGCCAGAATTGTGAGTATTAGTGCAGGATTTTCGCCAGGAAGTCTTTGGCACGGTCGGACTGCGGATTGCTGAAGAAGTCATCCTTGTTGGTGTCTTCAACGATCTTTCCTTCGTCCATAAAGATGACGCGATTCGCCACTTTGCGTGCAAAGCCCATCTCGTGCGTCACCACCATCATCGTCATGCCTTCGTTGGCTAACTCCACCATGACGTCCAGCACTTCGTTGATCATCTCCGGATCCAGTGCGGAAGTCGGTTCATCGAACAGCATGGCGATAGGATCCATGCACAGCGCACGGGCGATGGCGACGCGCTGCTGCTG